>CAZZLV010000076.1:0-10092 GCA_964655155.1 uncultured Bdellovibrionales bacterium | reverse complement strand
TCTTTTAACCACCTGCACCATTTTAGTCCACCTTAACTGCTCTTTTTAGGTTGAATTCTAACTACCGACTACCGCATCTGCCTAAGATTGAGACTCATCGTCGACATCTGCAGAGCCTTCTGGGTCTGGGATTATTTGGTCTGGGGACGATGAAATACGGTAGTTTTCGCCAAACCACTTAGATAGATCATTTAAACGACAACGTTCCGAGCAAAACGGCCCATGAGTCTTGCGTTGTTGTGGTATCTTATCTCCGCATACACGGCAAATCTCACTTGCTTTACCAGCGCTATTAGTCATACACGTCAGTCCTCTGCTTAAGTGTTAACACCGACAGGCTCCCGCAAAGCCGCTCCTTGATAGGAGCTAACGCTAAAGTCACTGCATTTGATGAATATCAACCTACTATTTAAGAGCCTTAAGTCCGATGTTTCGATCGAGTGAGGCCTGCTCAGCAAATGTCTTAAGACCGGCCTCTATCATATGTTCAATCAACTCAGTGTAGAGGACTCGTGGTTTTGAACGCGCCCAGAGGTAGAACGCACAGGATCCGGGGAACGAGTTAAGCTCGTTAAAATAAAGCTGCCCTGTGATTAGGTCGACGATAAAGTCGAGCCGAGCTACGCCAGAGCACCCCAGCAGGGAGAATGCCTTTCTTCCGTATTCAATCACTCTAGCTCTAAGCGACTCGTCAAGGTCTTGTGGATCAATAACGCGGGTCAAGCTGGCCATACCCAGCGACTTAGTTTCGCCTGTCTTTTTGCCACCACCACGAAGATACTTCTCTTCGTATGAGAGTATCCCAGACTCGGATACCGGAATCTCTACAACTGATGCCTGAGCTCCGTTGTAGTCGCGAATCGAGACGTTGATCTCCATAATCTGCGAAACACAGGGCTCAACAAGCGCCACTGTATCATAGCGAAAAACTTTCGCCAGCGCCGGCGCCAGATGACCAAATTCCGAAACCTTTGTCACCCCGATGCTCGAGCCTAGATTGCACGGTTTGACAAAGAGCGGAAAAGTGCCAAAGCCATCTGTCAAAACGATTGTGCTGATGGTTTTCTCCAAATCCTCCTGCGCATCCCGTCGCTGTACCAGCAATGCTGGCAGTACGGGTATACCGTGCTCCTTGAGGTACATCTTGCAGAGGTATTTATTCATGGTGATAGCTGATGCCGGTACGTTACTTCCAGTGTATGGTATGTTGGCTAACTCAAAGAGCCCTTGAATACAGCCATCCTCACCGAACTGGCCGTGAAAGACCGGGAGAAATATATCAACCGGAATCACCCTTGATTCGGCTTCTAGCGCTTCTTCACAGTTCTCAAACGATGCTCCGAGTTTGATTAAGCCGCCGATGCCGGGCCGCGGCAGCAGAGTGACCTCTTGAAGCTGCTGTAGTGCTTCCGGGACGAGGCGGTAGAATGATCGTGAGAGAAGATGCTCTCCTGTGTACCACAAGCCATTAGGAGCGATGTAGACAGGGACAATCTCATATTTTGCCGGATCCATCGCTGTAATAAGTTGCAGCGCCGTAATAACAGAGATCTCATGCTCGACGGAGCGACCACCAAAAATGACTGCTACTCTCAAACGTGCGTGCCCTGGTGTGTCTGGCTTATGTGCGCTCATGTTGTAAATCTCTAGTTAATATTCGACGGTTAAACCGCCATTATTTACGCTTCACCTTTTAAACCACTTAAGAGAGGCTCCACAGGTACTGCATCTGCTGAGTGGTTACAATCTCTAAAAGTTTGCCTTACCCTCAAGCAGATCTCCCAGATCATTCTCAATCAGTACGAGATCTCCTTTGGAGCAGCGCGAATTAATCACTGAAAATGCCTCATCTCGCGAGTTGACCACAACCAATTTATCCTGTGGATAGCTTGCTTCCTTGAGCCCAGCCACTAGTGCCTCGCGATTTTCTTGGCCTACAACGATAAAAATATCAGCTACCGAGGCACCAATAGACGCCAAACGTTTGTTATGAGCAAACTGTTGATCGCCTAGTTCAATCATCCCTGGCGTCATCACAACACGCTGCTTCGCTGGGAGACTTTTTAGTACCTCTAGCGCGGACTCAAAACCGGTAGGATTTGAATTGTATGCATCACGTAGGTAGGCGATCGGGTTGCTGCGATCCAAAACGAGCCGATTATCAACCGGCTCTAGGTTTGCCAGGCACGCTGTTGCGTAAACCGGATTAGCGCCCAAAGCACAGGCCATGGTAAACGCCCCGAGTATATTAAGCAGCGCTGGTCGACCGAGCAGTGGAGTGGATCCTGGGTAAGTCTTGCCTCTCCAGTGGATGACAAATGAGGTGCCCTTTTCGCTAAAGGTGATTTCAGTGGCATAACAATCGAGAGGGCCAGCCGTAGTATTGAGGCCATAAAACAACGCTGTGGTGTGCCTATGCTCCAGCCCCATTCGTCTCGCATTCGGACTATCTCCGTTGCAAACGAGAAGGCCATTCGCTGGTAGTGCCTGAGCTATCTCTGATTTTGCGATGTATATATTTTCTGGGCTGCCAAAGCGCTCAAGGTGCATAATCCCTACTGCTGTGACAAGAGAAGCCTTTGGTGGAGTAAAGTCGCATAACCTTTTAATCGAGCCAATTTTATAAGCACCCATCTCCATTACCGCAAACTTGTGGTGTGGGCGCATCGTTTCTCGTATGGAGCGGGTGATCCCCATCACGGTATTAATGCTCTTCTTCGGCCAGAAAGCGGGGCCTAAACACTGATTTAGAAGCTCCCCAAGCGCTGCCTTTGCGCCGGTCTTACCGTAACTGCCGGTGATACCGATCACGAACGGATCAACTTCAGTAAGAATACGCTGGGCATCATCGTAGAGGCTTTTCTGTAACGCCTTTTCGGCAGGCCACAGAAGCACGTTCGCCAGCATTAACAGAAACGGTGGCAGCTCAACGAGTAGAACCGAAAACAGGGCCGCGGTAGTAAGCGGTGCACGAGCAGAATGACACGTTGAACAGCTCACAAGGATTGGAATGATCGCGATTAAAATCAGCAACACAAAGGATACTGAAGCTATCTTCGAAGCGCGCTGAGTAAGCGTTAACTTAATCTTACCTGAAGTGCGCGGATCTTCTTCTAATACAAGAACGATAAAACAGAGCGCGACTGCTCCGAGGCTAGCGATTAGCACATGCAGGGGCGATTGAGGAATCAGCCAACTAAAAGCCGCCACTGCCGCCACTGTAAGGGTGCCACGAGTATCAAAGGCGCGCTTGGTTCTAAGCCAGCACCAGAAGCGTTTGTTTGAGTATTCCTCCTGCTGAAAGTAACGCAGGTAAGCTAATATGCGGCGCCAGCCAAAGAGGAGTGTTGCCCCGACAAGTATCCAAACCGGAAGGTAGTTCACTGCAGTATTCCTCGCGTAAGTAAGAAGGTCTCGATGTACTTGGTAATTAAATGCGACCCTACATCACTGAAGGGCTCGTGGTCCTTGTTTGGAAAGGTGTAAAGCTCCGAATCCGCAATAAGTCCCTTAAACGAATTGGCGATGTCCAGCGGAGTCTGAGTGTCATTTTGGCCCCAGAGAAGCAGGGTGGGGGCCTTTATTTGCGCCGCCTGAAGAGCGAGATCCTCATTTACGGTTTTTACAAGAGTCTTTCGTAGTTCGCCTGCTGTTTTGTAGTCGGTTGAACCAAATCGCGGTGCGATGTAATGGGCAAAAAGCCTAGTGCCAAGCCCTCCATCGACTCTCTTGGCGAGCCATCCTACTAATTGTATCGCTGCAATTCGCAAGGCATCGATCGGGACACGCTTTCGTTTGAGGCCGTGGCTGCCGATAAGAACCAAACCCTTAACAAGATCTGGGTAGCGAGACGCCAGCTGAACTGATACTCGACCACCAAACGAGTGACCGATTAGTATGCACGACCTGATGCCGGATTGGTCCAAAAATCGCTTGATTCGCTCCGAATACTCGTAAGTGCCCCAGCCTCCTCCGTCATTAGCCGCTTCAGGTGGCAGTGGCGAGAGGCCGAATCCTGGAAGATCAACTAAGATAACCCTACATGACGCGGCAAGGAGCTCCCCAAGGGGGCGTAAGACGTTTAGCGATCGTCCCCAGCCATGCAGTAATACTAGTGTAGGGGTAGTGCTGAGTACGATCGGCGGCGCGATGGACACCGAATGTATGGGAAGTTCTGCTGAGTGAGAGCTGGTAACTGCCGAATTCATAGCCGGATTCTCGCCAAAGTTTGAGCCCGGCGCAAGGGTAACATCCTTGAGGCTTCAGGATGTAAAGTTAGCGTTAGTTATCCACCTAGCCCAAATCGTGAGGATTCTGCATACTGAGGGTCATGGATTATGCAACACATCTAGCGAGCCACCGCTTCCGTGAACTAAAAGCCCCCTCACGGGTTGATTTTGTTCTTATTTCGACAGTCATTTTACTAATCGGCTTCGGGTTGGTGATGGTGTATTCGACTACTGGGATAGTGTCCCAAGAGAGGATGGGAGATGCGGTTTTTTTTGCCAAGCGACAGACCCTCTCTGCTATTCTCGGTTTTGGCTTGATGTTAATCTTCGGGAGGTTTCCGCTAACGCTTTTGCGGCGGGCCTCGCCGTATCTTTTTTTGGTGTCGATTTTTTTGCTAGCGCTACCGCTCATTCCAGGCATCGCTGATCGCGCCGGCGGAGCTTCACGCTGGGTTAAGCTCGGCCCAATTCGCTTTCAGCCCGCAGAGTTTGTAAAGGTCTGCATGGTCGTGTTTATGGCTGGTTTTTTCGCGCGTCATGAGTCGCGAGTGACCTCTTTTTTCCACGGCATTATTAAGCCCTTTGGCTTAGTAGGCATGGCGGCTGCATTGCTTTTGATGCAGCCGGATTTCGGTTCGTCGGCAGTGATCATCGTTGTTGTCTTGTCGATGGCACTAGCAAGTGGTGTGCGTTTAGCGCATATGGGATTGTGTACAGTTGCTGTGGTGATCGTACTAGGAGTTCTAGTGGCGATATCCCCTTATCGTATGATGCGTGTAGTGAGTTTTCTCTCGCCATTTTCAGACTCTTCTGGTAAGGGGTATCAGCTCATTCAATCTCTGATCGCCGTTGGAACGGGCCAGGTGTGGGGAGTTGGTCTTGGTGCAAGTCAGCAGAAACTGTTCTTCCTACCTGCGGCGCATACTGATTTTATATTTGCGGTGATCTCTGAGGAGCTTGGGCTTGTTGGTGGTTTGGCTGTGATTCTCGCCTTTTTGGTGATTCTCTGGCGGGGATTGTTGTTGGCCAAGAGTGTGCGTGGGGATACTTTTCTGTTTGCCCTTGCTGTAGGGCTTACGATGATGATAGTCGCTCCGGCTTTATTGAATGTTGGAGTCGTAGTAGGTGTACTGCCTACGAAAGGAATGGTGTTGCCCCTGGTTGGGTACGGCGGCTCAAGTCTAATGGCGTGTATGGCGGTGGTAGGTCTTCTGATAGGTATCAAGCGCGAGGCTGATAATATTCAGATCCCCTCGCATTAGTTACGACTCCGTTGATCGGGACGATCAAACCAGAGTCTGAAGTATGCAACTTGAAAACGGCAGTTAAGGAGGATGAAAATTGCGTAGATGGCTAAAAGCGCGAAGCATTCTGAAATCTTCGGAGGCTTGAACCCTGGCACCTTTAGGGTGAGCACCGAAAATTCAAAAGAAAAAGTGTTTTGGTTAAATGCGCACTTTTTCAGAGCGGCAGATGCCGGTTTTATTGAGACCTTTATAAGTAGAGCAACACATGCTTTTTAGGTTCAATAGTCGTGTGGCGGATGACGCACAAAACGATAAACAGAGAGCTGCGCAAGTTGCTTTTCTTTCGCATCTCTCTGTAGGTTCAAGTTATGCTGAGTGAAGTTACGCAGAAAAATGTTCGAGATGCTCAGTTTCAACAAAAAGGCTCGGCAGTGAGAGACAACTCCCCAAGTGCGCGTGTTTTGGTGGCGGCCTCAAGTACTGGAGGTCACCTAATACCAGCGCTCCATATTATCCGGGCAATTAAAGCGCGGCAGCCAGAAGCTGTAGTTGAGTGCATCGGAGCTGGAAGGCCTCTAGAGGAGAAGATTCTAGTTGCTAGTGGATTCACTCGCCACATCATCAAATCTGCTGGAGTGAAGCGTCGTGGACTCTTTGGCCTGATGCAGTTTGCAGTGTTGCTGCCGGTGGCGCTTTTACAATGCATCGTTCTCTTTCGTCGGTTCAAGCCCGATGTGGTGGTAGGGGTTGGAGGATACGTATCGGTTTTGCCGCTAGTAGTTGCTCGGCTGATGGGGATTCCAACTTGGGCCCATGAGGCTGAACTACACCCTGGCTTAGCAAACCGAGTATTGGGATATTTTGCTAAAACGATCTCACTGGCATTTGCCGAGACAACGATTCGTGGCGGAGCTAAGCTTATCTTTACTGGCCACCCTGTGCGTCCTGAGCTAAGGAGTGTTGACCGTACCTCTATTAGAGCAGGGGCCCCGAAGAGGCTGCTGATTTTGGGGGGCTCCCAAGGAGCGCGCGGCCTTGACCAGTCGATCGCTGACTTTGGTGAAATGTTATGCGAGCGCAGGATTGAGGTAGTTCATCAGTGTCGTCCAGAGAATTCTGAGCTGGTTGTAAATGCTTACCGCGCGGCTAAGGTGCAGGCATCTGTGGTATCGTTTATCGATGATATGGCGGGTGCCTATGATTGGAGCGACGTCATTATTAGTCGGGCAGGGGCCAGCTCAGTAGCTGAGATAGCTTGTGTCAATCGACCGTGTATCTTCGTTCCATATCCCTTTCAGCAAGGAACCCATCAAACTGATAATGCTCGCGCACTGGCGAACCACAATAAAGCTTTTATAGTTGAGGAAACCCAACCTGAGTTCGGTCGACGTCTGAGAGAGGCGTTGGAGTTGATTCTATCAAAGGAGACTTTTCAGGCGATGAAGAACGCTCCTAGTGAACCCCGAGGTCTTGAGGCCGCTGCAACCATCGCCCAAGGGATTCTAAGTCACCGGCGTTGAGTCTTGCGGCTTAGAACTCCTTAAGTCTCGTAGGTTAAAGTAGCTATTAGCGCGCATTTTTGGCTTGGTTTGGAAGTGGCGGTGTGCAATCACTTGCCGTCTGAGCATCGTGGACTACCCCTGCGGCATCTGAATCTGTAGGATCTTTGTTTTAGCCTAAATTCGGCAGTTAAGGAGCACGAAAATGGTGCAGGTGGCTAAAAGCACTAAGGACTTTGAACTTTTCGGAGGCTTGAACGCTGGCACCGTCAGGGTCAGCACCGAAAATTCAAAAGCCGCTGTGATTTTAGCCAGATGCGCCGTTTTCGGGCCCGCAGCTGCCGAATTTAGGGTTATAGGTAGTGAGGGGTTATGACTCGTAATACTTCCAATATGTTGACTCCGGCAAACACAGAGCATTTTAAGGGTTCTCTGAAGCAATTTGCGGGGCTTGCACCTGAAGCTTGCGGTCAGAGGCTCCGAGAATCTGTTGGCTTAAACACCCTTGCGGAGACGAAGGCAGCATTTCTAGGCGATCCAGGAATTGTGGTATCGATTTCTTCCGCTACACAATTAAATGATTTTGTGGTTGATGTAGGCGCTGCTGGTTGGCTAGTAGTAGACGCATCCGGGACGGACTATCGAGCCAGAGTGCATAAGACATTAGCAGGAGCGGCTGCTCAAGTGTCAGCAATTGTATCAACTCAAAGTCGCGGCGAAGTTGCAATGGCTGATTTAACAGCTCAGAATGCACCAGCCTTTACATTTTATGGCGAGAGTCCTTTGGGATCTCGGACAGTTATTATCAGGAATTTTGCTGCTTGAAGTTCTTTTAGTCACAACGAGCTACCATATAATAGTTAGTAGGGCTCTTCGTGGAATCGACTGGGGAAAATTGGTGTTTCCGGCCGTGAACATGCTCGTGCACGTAAAAAACACGATTTATTGCTGAAAACAATCGGCTATCCTCCAGCGGCAGTCATTGGCACCCACTTGGTTACACGATGAGCCGTTAATAGTAGAGGTGACGTCGTCGGTAAATCGTTGTATCTTCTACAGCGATTATGATTAAGGTCTCTGCAAAAGCCGCAATCTGTAGCAGTCTTTTGGAGCAGCCTATATCCGCATTTTTTAAGGGCGTTGCGTTGCCCTTATGCGAGCCCTTGGCAATCCTTTAAGGTGATTTTTATGGCGGCAAAGCTAGTAAGTGTCTATCGGACTCATACGTGTGCAGAATTGCGCGCTGATGACGCAGGAAAGAGTGTGGTTTTATCGGGATGGGTGCTGCGGAAGCGTGACCACGGCGGAGTAGTGTTCGTTGATCTAAGAGACAACTACGGACAAACGCAAATTGTTTTTAATGCTGCTGGACTCAAAGAGATTCAGGAGGCGCGTGTTGAGTCGGTTATACAGGTTACTGGCCAGGTCAAGAGACGCGAGCCCTCTATGATGAACGCTAAGATCGATACGGGTGCTATCGAGGTTCTCTGCTCAGAGGTAAGAATTTTATCGCACGCCGAGATTTTGCCGTTTCAGATTGCGGAGGATGACAAGGCGCCGGAGCTATCGCGTTTGGCGTATAGGTTTCTTGACCTGCGTCGTGACAAGCTGCATGAGAACATACTGCTGCGCTCTAAGGTAATCTGGAAGATCCGCGAGTTAATGCACAGCTTTGGCTTTAATGAGTTTCAGACACCGATCCTTACTAGTAGCTCGCCTGAGGGAGCACGTGATTTTCTTGTTCCATCAAGATTTCATCCGGGCAAATTTTTTGCACTGCCGCAGGCTCCTCAACAATTTAAGCAGCTTCTGATGGTCTCTGGCTTTGACCGCTACTTTCAGATAGCTCCGTGCTTTCGAGATGAGGATCCTCGCGCTGATCGCTCGCCTGGAGAGTTCTATCAGTTAGACGTCGAGATGTCCTTTGTTGAGCAGGAGAATGTATTTACGCTAGGAGAAGATCTACTCTCGAAATTTTTTGTTCATTTTGCGAAGGAAGCGGTAACTCCTGCGCCATTCAAAAGGATCCCCTATGATCAGGCGCTGGCTGAGTACGGCTCTGATAAGCCCGACCTGCGCAATCCGCTTCGTATCGAGAATGTGACAGAAGCTTTCGCGCAGTGTTCCTTTCAAGTTTTTCAAAAAGTGATTGCAGATAGGGGACACATTTATGCAATCGCTTTGCCCAAGATGCAAGTGCCGGCACGCAAGTATTTCGATGATACAGTTGAGCTTTTTACGAAGTGGAGCGGGCAGGGGATTGCCTACCTGGTCTTTGAAGAAGGTGGGTGGCGTGGCTCAATCGCAAAGTTTGTCGGTGAAGCAGAGCAATCAATGCTTCGTTCTATTCTTAAGCTAGAACCTGGCCAGGTAATTTTTATCGGAGCAGGGAAGCCGAAGCAGATCCTATCGCATCTTGGAAAGCTACGTAACAAGCTAGCTGAAGATTTTTCGTTACTCACCGGTGGCTACCATTTCTGCTGGATTACCGACTTTCCCATGTATGAGTGGGATGAAGAGATACGGGGTGTGGCATTTAGTCACAATCCCTTCTCGATGCCACAGGGGGGCCTTAAGGCGCTTACAGATATGGAGCCGTTAGATATTAAGGCATATCAGTACGATATCGTTTGTAATGGATACGAGTTGGCCAGTGGGGCTATCCGTAACCATGAACCAGAGATAATGTATAAAGCCTTTGAGATCGCCGGTTATTCCAGAGATGAAGTTGACCAGAAGTTCGGAGGATTGATAAAGGCGTTCAAGTTTGGAGCACCGCCGCACGGAGGTTTTGCAATAGGTATCGACCGCATCGTAATGTTGTTAGCGCAGGAGCAGGCTATTCGTGAGGTTATTCCTTTTCCGATGGCGCAGAGTGTGGAGGACCTGATGATGGGAGCACCGAGTGTGCCAAGCGAGAAGGCGCTACGCGAGACACACATCCGGGTAGTTATGCCAGAAACTTCCGTCAAATAGTCCTCTGGAACTTACTTGGCCGATAGCAGGGATGGTGGTAGGCTTTGGCAACTCTGCAAGCTAAAGAAAGTGGCTTAGCATATGCTCGAGTGATGAAATGGTAGACATACAGGACTTAAAAGAAAGTGACTGAACGTATGC
>CAZZLV010000075.1:0-10112 GCA_964655155.1 uncultured Bdellovibrionales bacterium | reverse complement strand
GTTGCTAGATCGGGTACGTTCACGTTTACGTGCACGAGCACGTTCACGTTTACGTGCACGAGCACGTTCACGCGGAAATACGTGATTTATCACTCACAACAATGGGTTATGACCCATCAGCAGCCATCGGCACCCACTCGATTCCGCGATGAGCCCAATTTTTTTCTGCTTCGAATGCCTGTGATTACTACAAGCAGTGCCCCAAATGCTGCAATCACAAGCCAGATCAATAAGATAGGGAAGTGTGTAAAGGTGCTGCGGTATGTCAGGAGCGAAACCTCCATAGGAAGCACTGCTTCAGTGTAGGGCAGTAGCGAGGCTAAGGTTCTGCCCAATGGATCAACAACGGCAGTGACTCCGGTATTTGTCGACCGGAGTAGATAACGGCGGTTTTCGATCGCCCGAAAACTGGCGATCATGTGGTGTTGGTAAGGGGCGATAGTATTGCCAAACCAGACGTCATTGGTTTGGTTGATTAGAAGTTCTGCTCCCTGTGCGGTTGCTTGTTGAGCCAAGTTAGGGACGATGTCCTCATAGCATATGAGAGGAGAGAGTTTTACCGTGCTGCCATTTGATAATTGATAGGAAAGTACCTTGGTTGAGTCTCCAGCGATGAAGTCACCAGCAGTGTTGTTGATCTCTTTAAGCCAAGGCAGCCAACTGCTTAGCGGAGTATACTCGCCAAACGGCATCAGGATTATTTTGTGATATGGGGGCGGAATTGTTCCATCTGAGCGTATTAAGATCGAGCTGTTGAAGTAGTTCGTCTGATCTCTGTAGGTGATCCCACCCACGAGGAATGTTGAGCCATCGCCAAGATAAGGCAGTGCGTTTGTCTGAGATACGTGTTGAATATGGTCAGGGACAAGTTTCGCGATCGTTGATTCAGGCCAGATAACCAGTGTATCCCTATGTGAGGTGCGGGCGCTTGTTCGCAGGTACTGATCGGTATTCACCGAGAAGAAGGTCATGCCTTGGTTGCGCTGTAGAGTTATGTTTCCTTGAATCATAACCGTTGAGAGTTGTGTTGATTGCGTTTTGGAGATCTCTTCTTGAATCGAGACTCCGTAGACCAGAGATCCGCCGAAGGCGAAAAGCGCTAAAGGTAGATTCCATCTAACAGTAGTGCGGCGGGCGCAGATCGCTTCAATGACCCACATCATCATGAAGGTAATGCCGGTAACGCCACATACACCAGCAAGCTGAGCAAATGGAACGAATGCAATTTGGGTATGACCAAAGTCCCACGGAAAGATCTTGATCCAACAGTGGTGGGCAATTAACCAGGATACGCCAGTTCGTATTCCCAGCCGCGAGCACCACATTGGGAGATGAGTGAAGCTAAAACCCCAGATCAAAAACTGCACTGCACTGGCGCCAGCATAAAACAGGAATACAGCCAGCGCTGGAGCTGCAGGAATTCCGCCAAAGTCTCGAATAGTTCCGTAGAGCCAAACAAAGCCACCGATGTAGGTGATCACCCCAGCAGCAAACATTCGGAGCAGTCTCCTCCTTGGCAACGCCAGAGTAATCCAGAAAAGCGGCAGCGATGTCCAGCCGAGAGCAGCACAAAGACCTGTTCCAGGATTATGCCAAGCAGTGACGAGAGTCAGCGCCGCTGTAATTGAGGTGAGCCAGCCGATCACGCGAATGGATTAGTGCAGAATGAGGCACCCGATAGGAAGGTCTCAATCCATAGTAGCCTATTATACTTAGAGGTACGTTCACTGCGACATACCGAGCCGGTTTTGATCTGGCCGCATCCCGTCGCAACTGCCAAATCAGCTATTGAGGTGTCCTCGGTCTCACCAGAACGGTGAGACATAATCGAGCGATAGCCATTCTTGTGAGCTAGGTTAATCGCCTCAAGTGTTTCGGTAACGGTGCCGATCTGGTTGAGCTTGATCAGGATAGAATTGCCAGCTCCGCGTTCAATACCGTCGGCAAGCCTTCTAGTATTGGTTACAAAGAGGTCATCTCCAACGAGTTGAACGCGATCACCGATCTTTTCAGTCATCATACGCCAGCCGTTCCAATCGTTCTCATCAAGACCATCTTCGATGCTAACGAGTGGATACTTAGCTGCCCAGCCAGAGTATAGGTCGACTAGGTCTGCTGATGAGAACTCCTCCTTTGTGCTCTTCTTAAAGACGTATTTTTGCTTGATTTCGTCGTAGAACTCACTAGCTGCAACATCGAGCGCGATCGATACATCGGTGCCTGGTTCGTAGCCGGCATCAGTTATCGACTCAATAAGAGCATCGAGTGTAGCTGTCGGGCTTTCGAGATCCGGAGCAAAGCCCCCTTCATCTCCAATTCCGGTCGATAGCCCCTTTTTCTTGAGATTTTTTTTGAGTGCGTGGAACACCTCAGAGGCACAGCGGATATTCTCGAAAAATGTGCCAGAAACATGCGGAACGATCATGAATTCTTGGAAATCAAGAGAATTTGCGGCATGCGCGCCACCGTTAATAATATTTACCAGCGGAACGGGAAGCTGTCGCGCATTAGCACCTCCGATATACCTAAAAAGAGGTATGCCCAGGTGGTTGGCACCAGCGTGAGCTGCGGCCAGACTTACCCCGAGAATAGCGTTTGCCCCCAGGCGGCTTTTGGCCTCGGTGCCATCGAGGTCAATCAATTTGCGATCGAGATTAGCGAGTTCAAGGACGTCGTGTCCTGCTACCACCGGAGCGATCTTCTCTTTGATGTTATCCACGGCTTTAAGTACACCTTTACCGAGATAGCGCCCAGAATCGCCGTCTCTAAGCTCAATAGCTTCATATTCACCGGTGGAGGCTCCGGATGGAACCATGGCACTACCGTATGTTCCATCAACTAAGGTGACTGTCGCCGCGACGGTCGGGAAGCCACGTGAGTCTAAACACTCGTAGGCACTTACAGAGGCTATGGCACTGGGGGGTATAGGCATGACTTTCCTTAATAATTAACGAGCCGTAATATAAAAAGACAAAACGACACTGTGATTGACCGTAAAAGAAGAGCTAGATTTTAGCTTCACAGCATATAGCGTTTTTCAAAAGTCCTCAGGGTTATACTAATCTTTCACTTGGGTCGGGTACCAGACAAACGGCCAAGTGTAACATTAGTGATAGACCGCGGTGGCGGGCTAAAAACATAATACTAACTTTTCAGTGTCCGGCATGCCGGTGAAAAATTAGTAATGGCTTTTGGAAAAGGCTATCGATTCGCGGACGCGAATCAGAACAACAACCTATAGTGATTTACGGTAAAGCCTTGCCAGTTTTACTGGCACGAACTTTTGAGAATGAGTATAGCCTCTTGAAGTAAAGAATTCAATCTTATCTACCGTTGAAGAGAGGGATATTGTTCAGTTTAGAGTGGTCAATAATCTGGCTCTCTTTAGGCAGGCTTTCCAGCTGCTCATTTAATCTCAGGCTTAAGAGACCTCACACACAAAGCTTAACTACTCAGCAAATGCAGCACCTGTAGCCCTAGCCACTATTGAGGGGCGGCCTTGCTTCCCTAATAACCCTCGGTTCACAGCGCTAAGACTTTTCACTTTGAGCTCTTTTAGGCTGAATCAATGAGAAGCGACTTACTATAGCGCCAAAAACGATCAAAACCGCAGAGATAAGAGTGGTCTCACCAAGCGGTATCTTAAGGTACAGAGCGGTTAGTGTAAGCGCGACCCAGGGAATAAAATCGCAAACTAAGCTCAGCAACGCCAAGTTCCCACGTCTTGTTCCGATATCCCATGCTACATTGGAAAAGAATGGCATGCAGCAGAGGTATATAAGTGGTGCTAAAGTCTCTGAGCTAAATTTCGGTGGTACCTCCGATAAAGCTGCTAGAATAAGAAGTGCTGCGCCAGTGATAAGCATTAAAAGCGGAACAGCTTGCACACCACCCGCTGACTCGCCCCACTTTCTGTTAAAAGCGGAGTATAACCCCCAAGACACAGCTGCGCCGAATGCTAAGGTGTATGGGATCGGTTCAACTTCTGTGCCTTCAGTTGTACCGATAATTGTGTTCGTAAGGATTTCTACAGCTAGGCCTATCAGCACTAAACAGCAACCAATCAGGAGCTTAAAGGGTTTAACCGGTTGCCGTGTCAGGATCAGGGTAAATAACAACGTGAATGTCGGCCACAGGTAATTTAAGAGCAAAACCCCTGGGAAATTTGGTTTCTTAACGATGTGAACCGCAGGATAAAGAAGTAGAAGGTTCGTTGCAAATAGGCACCATCGGGGGAAAAATCGCGGGGACTTAAAGGCATCCCAGCAGCGCTGTCCCGTTGCGCTAAAATAAAGAATTCCGAGGCAGCCACTTGAGATCATTATGATCGCTGGAAGATACAAGGCACCGATATCTGGCGAAGTATTCTTGACGAAGGGAAGTGCGCTTGACCACAGCAGTGGCGCAACAAGTCCAATTAAGGTCGGATGGTTAGCTTTCATAAGATACTAGTAGACTATTCTCGGCCGTGGTTAGTGGGTGCGTTCACGTTTACGAGCACGCTCACGCAGAAATACTTGATTCATCACTTAAACTATGGGTTATGCCACATTAGCAGTAATTTGGCCCCCACTCGCTTCCGCGATGAGCCAGAATTATTTGGCAAAATTTTGTCACTTGCTTTAGTCCCCTTGTCCAAAGTTCGGCCGCTGTCTTACTCTAGTTTGATGACAAGTTTGGGTATCATCGAGGGTTTTTTCGGGCCAGAGTGGTCACATCAGGCGCGACTGAGCTACGCGCCGTTCCTTAACCGTTACGGAGGCGACTTCTACATTTACGCTCCCAAACGTGACGCACAGCTACGCAGATTGTGGCGAGCTGAATGGAGCCCTGAGTATATCGAGTTTTTGAGCGCGCTTTGCGCTCATTTTCACAGCTACGGTGTGAAGTTCGGAGTTGCTTTTAGTCCTATGGCTCTCGGTAGCACTATCTCCATCTCTGACCGCGATTTGCTGCGTGCTCGTTTTTCGCACTTGTCAACTCTTGCTATCGATTATCTCGGGGTGTTCTTTGATGATATGCCGGTAACAGACGGTATGCTGGCAGCTCAGAGTGAGGTGATTGCGCTTGCTTGGGAGTTCATGCCAAAAGGGCTCATCTTCTGTCCTAGCTTTTATTCGTATGATCCTATTCTTGAAAAGGTGTTCGGCAAACGACCGCCGGGGTACTTGGCGGGCCTAAAAGAGGCTATTCCGCAGGGTGTGGATATATGCTGGTCGGGGCCTAAAGTAATCTCTAATCTTATCGATCAGGCGCATCTAACTGAGGTGGCGGATCTTCTAGGCCGCACGCCGTTTATCTGGGAGAACTTCTTTGCGAATGACGGCCCGAGGAACTGTAAATTCTTAAAGCTAAGGAACTTCACCGGAAGAGATGAAGGGCTTGTTACTTTAACTTCAGCGGTTGGTTTTAATCTTATGAATCAGCCGTATCTCTCACAGCTTGTTTTTCTGGCAGCTGTCCTAGTGATTAGAGATCGCTTTAGTCCAGAGGAGGGATTTAGAGAGAGCTTATGTAGGTTGTGCTCTCCGGGGATGACCCAATTTTTAATCGAAAATAGATCCGTTTTTCTCGAGCAGGGATTGGATTTGCTCGCACCTGGTCGAAGGCAGGAGC
This sequence comes from uncultured Bdellovibrionales bacterium, assembly GCA_964655155.1. GTDB lineage: Bacteria > Bdellovibrionota_C > UBA2361 > UBA2361 > OMII01 > OMII01. The sequence goes on along the minus strand of CAZZLV010000075.1, from coordinate 4,496 downwards.
TCTTATCGCACGCTGGGCTAGATGATTCACCGATAGCTCAAGAGATACGTGGCTGGTTGCGGGGAGAATATGTCGTTGGGCCAGAGTGTTTGACGGAGTAGTAAAGCAGTGAGGTGGGGGTGTCAATTGTAGAGTTCGATAAAAGCCAGGGTTTTGCAGATAACCGCTAGCTATAGTGATTTGCAAAAGTCCGTGCCAGTAAAACTGGCAAGGCTTTTGCCGTAAATCACTATAGGTTGTTGTTTTGATTCGCGTCCGCGAATCGATAGCGTTTTCCAAGAGCCCTTATATCGCTCCTGACTTTTGAAAAACGCTATATGCATCACGATCCAACAGTTAAGCGCTCGCAATTCATCGCCTACGCTATTATCTCCAGCGTTCTTTCAAGCGTTGCCACACTCTTTAAGGTACAGGCATTGCGATATATTCCACCACTGCTTGCAGCAGCAGCGGGAGTTTTATTCGCCGGGCTGATTGCTCTTGTCTTGTTGGCCATTACTCGTAGCTTACCGTCGCGGGACGCAATTAAGCGGGTGCGAGTTCCACTGTTCAAAGTTGCTCTCCTCCGAGCGGTAATTTGTAATATGATCTTTACCTTGGGTTTGGCGTATACGTCTGGTGTTGAGGCTGTTTTCCTGACCAAGATGGAGCCGTATCTGGTGATCTTTTGGACCTGGGTATTAGATAAGCGGCGACCTAGTGGGAATCATCTAGCGTTGCTTGTGGTGCATGTTGCTGGAGCTGTATTGCTATCAGTCGGAGATAGGGGATTTGGCGCTGAGGTGTCTTGGTTTGGTGATCTGATAATCGTGGCTGCGGTAGTGACCGCTGCCCTTTCATATCGGTATGCGCCGCAGGTAACAAAGGTCCTCACTCCGATGCAAACAGCGTGTCTAGGTGAGCTTATCGGAGGAATCATTACTTTTCCTATCGCGGTCGCATTATCGCCACTAGTGTTTGGGCCAGAGCAGCTGCTTGGGTGGATGTATGTTGGCGTGCATGCAATTCTATTCTACATCCTAGCGATGTCTTTTCTGTATGCCTCGCTGAGTGGTATCGAGGGGTGGCTATCATCGGCCTTGCGTGCAATCGGGCCTGTGGTTGCGACTCCGATTGCATTTATCTTTTTTGGAGAGACGCTTTCTCAGACTCAGCTCCTTGGGGCACTGTTAGTGGTGGTAACCTCGGCGCTTATCAGTCGGAGGTAAATTGTGGATGAACCTATAGTGATTTGCAAAAGTCCGTGCCAGTAAAACTGGCAAGGCTTTTGCCGTAAATCACTATAGGTTGTTGTTTTGATTCGCGTCCGCGAATCCATAGCGTTTTCCAAGCGTCGTTATATCGCTCATGGCTTTTGAAAAACGCTATATTCATGCATACTTCTGACAACACCCAGTGGGTCTGTTTTCTGTCTTGTCATCCTCTGACAGGGGCTGACTATTACCCACAAGTCTCCATAATCCGAATAAATAAGGGCAGCGAGGCATCAAAAGCCTCTTCTGCAGTGTGATTAAAAAGTAAAGTTGAACAAAGAGAACCCGAGAACCCGAGAACCCGAGAACAGCGAGAAAAGGCATTTTTATACTCCTTAACTGCTTAATTTAGGGTTAATTTTTTTACCCCACAAGGCTTCTGCAAAGTCGCCCTTTATTGGGGGCTAACTCTACAGTTGATGCATTTTCTGAGTAGTTAAGTAGATTTGATTTATAGAGGTTTCACTATGTCTCACTTTCGAGTTGGTTTTTTACTCTGGACGGGCCTGTTCTTACTAGCAGCTAGTGTTGTTGTGACCACTCATGCACAGACACCGCGTGCAAATCGCCCTAAAATTGGGCTTGTGTTGGCCGGTGGTGGTGCTCTTGGTATGGCTCATGTAGGAGTTCTTAAGGTTCTTGAGGAGAATCGAATTCCAGTAGATCTGATCACCGGTACCTCGATGGGATCGATTGTGGGTGCGGCGTATGCCTCGGGTGCAACTGTGCAGGAGATGGAGCAGATCCTCTCTGAAACTGATTGGGATGCGCTCTTCAATGAGACCTTAGCGCGAGAAGATATAGAGTATCGTAACAAATACGGTCGTGCAGGACGGTTTACCGGCGATGCCAAGATAGGTCTTAAGGATACTGGGTTAGTCAGATTTACCGGTGTCGTATCAGGTCAGAAGGTGTTGCCACTTTTACAGAGATTATACTTTCGCACACCGGGAGATATCGACTTCGATAAGTTACCAATTCCTTTCCGCGCTTTGGCCGCTGATATCGAGACTGGCAAAGCGGTGCCGCTCAGCTCAGGGCAGCTCGCTGTGGCAGCTCGGGCTAGTATGGCAGTTCCAGGATTTTTTACACCTGTGGAGCTAAACGGGCAGGCTCTTGTCGACGGAGGAATAGCAAACAACCTACCCGTAGATGTAGCGCTCAAGATGGGCGCTGAGCGGTTAATTGTAGTTGACCTTCTGGCAGATCTTAAGAAGAAGGAGGAGCTCGGTGGTATTTTGGGCATCTCTGGGCAGATTATTTCTATTCTTCTGCAGCAGAATTCAGATCTGCAGCGAAAAAATATGCGTAGCGGCGATCTTCTGCTTGAGCCAAATCTAAAGGGCTACAGCGCTACTGATTTTCAAAAGGCGCGAGAGATCTTCGCGCGCGGGGAGCAGGTTGCTCGAGAAAATATAGCGGCTCTAAAGAGGTTCTCAGTTTCAGAGCTAGAGTACAAGAGCTATAAACAAGCGCTTCTAAGAGAGCGGCCAAATAAGCCGATTATAGCGGCAATTCGAATCGATAGTGATATACCGGGAAAGAACAAGCAGATAGAGCAGGCGTTTGCCTCTCAGGTCGGAAAGACCTTGGACACATCTCAGATCGAGCAAATTATCGCCGACGAGTACAAATTTGGGGATCTGGCATCTCTCATCTACACGATCGATAAAGACGCGCAGAATCGTGATGTTTTGGCCATAACTGCCAGAAAGCCTAAATGGTACGACCAATACTTGCAGGTCGGATTCTCGCTGCAGGATAACTTTAAGGGTGATGATGCCTACCAGATGGCGTTAGCCGGGCGCTTTAATCAGTTGAATACAGCTGGGGCCTTTCTTGACACACGTCTTGATATCGGTTGGCGGCCGATATTTGAGCTCGACTATTACCAGCCCTTTTTAGAGAACAGCCCATTCTTTATTAATCCGATCCTGACGCTCGACCGATACCAATTGCCAGTGCGAGTTAATGAGGAGTACATCGCTGAGTATGAGCGCAACAGAATCGTCGGTGGCCTGGGCTTAGGTAGTAAGATAGGAAAGAGTGGGGAACTGCAAGCTGGAGTGCGTCGTGGAAACGGAGATTTTAATCGTCGTCTAGGTGATCCTTCATTACCGGAAGGCAGTTATCAGATCGGCAGCTACTTTGGTACGGTATCGTTTGATTCGCTCGATACGCCGGACTTCCCGAAGACAGGTGCATTGTTCATATACGATGTTGCATACAACACAGATCAGCTTGGTTCCTCAGATAATTTCACGCAGATCTCTGGAAGTGTATCCAAGCCATTCACCTTTGGTTCTAATACCTTTTTGCTTGGCACTGATTACGGTGTTTCACTTGAGAGGGTTCCGGCAGAGCGAGTGTTTATACTAGGTGGTATGTTTGATCTATCTGGATATAGACCGGGCGGATTGGCAGCTTCTGACTTTGTAATTGGGCGGATTGGGGTGTATAGGCAGCTTGAATCCCTGGGGGGTGCTATGGCCAAGCTAAATCTTTTTGGAGGTGGCTCCTTCGAGCTAGCGGCGCTACGTAGCGACGTGGCCTTGGTTGAGGATAACACTGGGATCGTTGCTGGTTCGATATTTGTTGGTGCGGATACTCCGATCCTGCCGGTTTATTTGGCCGCAGGTATCAATAATGATAACGAGACATCACTGTATATCAACATCGGGCGGATATTTAAGGCGCGGCGTTAGTACAGTGTAGCGCAGCAAAGTGCAGCGCAGTTCTCGCTATCTTTGAGAGCTCAAAAATGTGCGTAAGTCGCCAAATGTAGGTTAAGTTAAACTTCACCTGCCTGCACATTTTTATCTTTTTAAATTCCCAACGTGTCTAAGTAGATAGCGCGAAAACTGCGCTGCGCTGCTCTGGCGTTAGCCCGAATATTGCACGAAAGTGCAAGATTCGGGCGAGCAAGTGCCAGGAAGCGCATGCAAATTCCGAAGCGCAGCGGAGGAATTGGGAGCCTACAGTTTGTGTGGGCACTATGGGTCCCAGACAAACAATAGGCAACGGGTTAGCATAGCCAGCTGCGCTGCCCGATTAGCGTCATGCACTTCTCTTACGCTTTGTGGCAGGCTCATAATCCTAAATTCGGCAGTTGTGGGCCCGAAAACGGCGCATCTAGCTAAAATCACTTTGTCTTTTGAATTTTCGGTGCTCACCCTGACGGTGCTGGGGTTCAACCTAAATTCGGCAGTTAAGGAGAACGAAAATGGTGCAGGTGGCTAAAAG
>CAZZLV010000074.1:0-10165 GCA_964655155.1 uncultured Bdellovibrionales bacterium | reverse complement strand
CCCCTGCGGGGCTGCTGTTTTTTATTGTGATCTCGGCAAAGTGCTAAAGTGTTACTAAAGCTGTGTAGGCCAGTCTGTACCTTAGCGACATCTGGAGGGCGGACCTGCTGGTCCGCCGAATGGTTTGATAAATCTTCCGCGCGCACCAGCGCCACTCGCTCCAGATATATCGCTAAACGGGTGCCATATTAAGGATCTATCGCGCTCAATTAGTTTCTTTGCCTCCATAAGTTGATCCAACACGGCTAGCCTAAGACCTCTGAGCTCTGGCGCGCAGTGCGGCCACGGTATCACTAAGCTCACGAGATTTCAGTAGCTGCGAAGCTGTAAGAAATGTTGATATTCCTATTATAACTCCGATCACACATGAGCTCATCGGAGAGCTAGTAAGGCCTGAGGCGTAATGAATGACAGCAACCATCAGAAGTGATGCACAGAGTGAGCGGGCTAGAGATGAGATAAAAGTGAGCCACGGAAACTCGCCAATCTTTGACCTAAACAGGAGCACCACGAGAGCTAGAGAGCTTAGTGCAGAGATCGAAGAGGCTGTCGCAAGCCCAACGTGGCCTAAGTTGCTTGTAGCAGAATTACCTGTAACCGGTATGAGCGCATAAAGGTAGTGCTGAATAGTAGCCAAATATGCGGTAAGGCTACCATCTGAGTTGCCCATGTCGATTGGGCCCATCAGCAGTAATGAGGCGCACAAATTGACTATAAGAGCTACCAGACCGATCAGGCTTGGCGTTGTAGTATCACGGCGGGCGATAAAAGCGCGGACTAGCATTGAATGACAGCTGGCTGCCCATAAGCCGTAACAGAGCGCCTGAAGAGCAAGAGCAGTGTTATAAGTGGACGCAGCATCAAATGCACCTCTCTGGAATAGTAGCTGAGTAATAGGTAATGCCAGCGCCCAGATCCCAGACGCCATGGGTATAATGCAGAAGTTAGTAAATCGCAGAGAATTGGCTACATTTCGAGAGAATGTAGACTCGTCAGCCTGGGCAGATGCATTGCTGAGCGCCGGCAAAAGCACAGAGGCTAGAGCTACAGAGAAGATCCCGATCGGGAACTGGGCAACACGATCGGCATAAAATAACCATGACACACTCCCAGAGGGTAGCAGAGACGCCAGGATAGTGCCGAGAAAGATCGTAATCTGATAAATCGATGCTCCTAGGGTGGCAGGAATCATCAGCCGTATCACGTCTGCTATCTCCTTTGAGAAGATCCACCACGATGGAACAATTGATAGCTGGCTTCTATGGACGGCCGGGATCTGACTCGCTACCTGAACTATGCCACCGACTAGAACTGAGACAGAGATAATCGTGACAGCCGTCGACATCTGAAACGGAATAGCAACCAGCGCACCTATGATCAGCACGATATTCATGATTACTTGAGCCCAGGCAGATGTCCCGAAGATGTTCAGGGTATTAAGAGCCGAGTTAATCATCGAGATCACACTCACGCAGGCGATATATGGAGCCATAATCCGGGTGAGGTAGATGCAAAGTTCAAGTTTGCTCGCCTCTTTCTGAAATCCCGGCGCAATGATCGCAACTACGCTCGGCGCGCAGAATATCATAGTCAAAACCAGCAGAGTGGTTAAGATAATCAGAAAGCCGATCACTTGCCGCATGGTTTCACGCGCCGCGGGTATGCCACGAGAGAGGGAGGATGAAAACACGGGTGTAAATGCGGCTGTTAGAGCCCCTTCCGCAACGAAGCTGCGCAGAAGATTTGGAATTCTAAAAGCTACGAAGAAGGCATCCGCGAATAGCGAAGCACCGAGCAGTTGTGCAACTAGAAGGTCACGGATAAAACCCAAGAACCTGCTAAGTAAGGTAAGAAGAGATACGATTGCAGTTCCACGAAGCAGCACGTAGTGGGGCTCAAAAGTTAGTATATACCTAAATTCGGCAGTTGGTGGCTGAAAACGGCGCATCTGGCTAAAATCACTTCGTCTTTTGAATCTTTGGTGCTCACCCTGACGGTGCCAGGGCTGCGCCTTAAGAAAAGTTCAAAATACTTCGTGCTTTTGAGCACCTGCGCCATTTTCATACTCCTTCACTGCCGTTTCTAGGATAGTACCCGCTACTATTAAATATCCACCGAATGTTAGCAACTATTGTCGCTAACGAATCATGAAGTTGCGAGCTACTCGGTATAGATCCGATGATAGGTCAACGCCACGAGAACGGATTACGCCGTTTTCTCCAGCCATCGATTGGAGCGAGATGAAACCCAGCTTATCAAAGTCGCGTGTCACCATAATCCCGCTGTGTCCTCCCAGGATGTGTTGCACGGCGCCGTAGCCCAAAAACTTGGCGTACTCAACATCAAACGAGATCGGATCGCAGCATCGCAGCTCATAGCCGATGTTTTTGGTAATAATCGGAACATCGGCGTTTGCATCTTTCAGCATCTGTTTTAGTGGGGGGATAATCACATCTCCGAGTTCGATCTGAGAGTAGCGAATGCGGCCCATATCATCTCGGACGCAACCTTGCAGGGCAGAGCTGCTCTGCACATCGATGCAGTCTAGGATGCCTTCGGCAAGGAGAACTACACCATAGTTCTTGCCCATCGACATACGCTTGCGGATAGACGAGCAGATAATCGAAGCTATGTCGTTAGGTGATGGCGCAACCCCAGAGAACTCCTCTGGAATAAGCGCAGAAGTAGCCCCCGCAGCCAGCCCCATGCCCAGCGCCAGAAATCCAGCTTTGCGTCCCATAGTAGTTGCTAAAAACCAGCGGCGGCAGGTCTTGGCATCTTCACGGAGCACTTCTACGATCTTAGTGCCAGCGTGCAGGGCTGTTTCAAATCCAAAGCTCGGATGGTTGCTGGGAAGTACGAGGTCGTTATCAATAGTTTTCGGTACGTGTACAATCGAGATATTGCGGTGCAGTTGAGAGAGCTTCAGGCTTAAGTAGGCCGACCCTTCGCCGCCTATAACTATCAGTTTGTCGATCTCGTTGGCTTCTAGGCCGGCCAAGAGCTGCTGAAGGAGCTTCTCATCTTTTAGCGGATTAAACCGCGATGTTCCAAGAATCGAACCACCTTTGTTGTCGATAGGGCTGACCGCATCGATTGATAATTCAATCACTGCTCCGGGCTCGCCGAGGGTAAGATCACGAAAGCCATTTACTAGCCCCTTGACCTTATAGCCACGGTTAGACGCTTCGATAACGCTGGAACTAATTACAGAGTTAATACCGGGGGCAGGGCCACCACTCACAACTATCCCGAAGTGCTTTCTCGACGATTTGTCACTTGATGGCATGTTGATCCTGGTTTTTGAATCTAAATTCTGCAGATGCGCCATTTTAAGACCCGCAACTGCCGAATTGAGGTTTAGTCAACGGCAGACTATCACAAATCTATAGCGTTCTCCAAAAGTGCGTGTGGATAAGGTGCAGAACACCGCTATCGATTCGCGGACGCGAATTGAAACAACAACCTTTAGTGATTTACGGCAAAAGCTTTGCCAGTTTTACTGACACGGACTTTTGCAGATCACTATAGATATAGCAGGATTAGCCTTTAACCTAAATTCGGCAGTTGCGCCATTTTCAGACCAGCAACTGCCGAATTTAGGTTTAACCAAAAAAAAGAGCCCCTTTAAGGGGCTCCTTTTTCGGATAGAATGCCAGATGCGCTTTATTTGGCTCCAGCTGTACCCTTGTTGAGCAACTTATCGATGATCTGCTTAAAGTGCGCAGTTGGATAGGCGCCCTTGACGGCAATTCCACCAACATAGAAGCCGGGAGTTCCCTGGATGCCGTTCTTGCTGCCGATCTCGCTATCTTCCTTAATCTGCTTACCAGCAGCCTCAGAGGCCATGTCGGCTTTGAACTTAGCCTCATCAAGCTTTAGCTCGCGAGCTGTCGCCAGGTAGAAGTCAGCACCGAGCTTGTCTTGATTGTTAAATAGAATGTCGTGGTACTCCCAGAATTTACCCTGCTGTTGAGCGGCCCAAGATGCGCGGGAAGCTGGCTCGGCCTCCTTGTGGAAGCTGAGCGGAAAATGCTTGAAGACCACCTTGACATCGTTCGGATAGGCCTTGGCCACCTCATCCATAGTGTCACGTCCACGCTTGCAGTACGGACACTGGAAATCAGAGAATTCGATAATCGTTACCTTGGCATTAGTAGGCCCCTTAGCTGGGCTCTTGCCTGGATCAATCTTAACTGGATTCTTAAACTGCTCCTCAAGCTCGGCTTTGGCTTGCTCTTCCTGTTGTTTTGCCGAATCTTGTTGCTTCTTTTGGAAGTACTTCTCTAGCGCAGAGCCTATCTTGGCCACACCTGCATCGCTTTGCAGATACTTCTCTATGGAGGCGGAGAAATCCTTGTCTGAGATCTCAGCATGAACTGGGAGCGCCACAGCTACGCTGGCTGCCAGAGCCAGGAATGAAAAGAGGTTTAGTGTCAGTTTCTTCATAGTTTTTCGCTTTTCGTGATACGACTTGTTAGTTTGGGCATGTTACCCAGAATGCTTAATGCTCTCACTACGCAGTCTCAAGCTCTCCAGGAGCTATGATGCCAACATGCGCTGGAGGGAACCTCCGAATCGCTATCAACGCTCACTGTAGCTGGCCTGCGCTTCTTACTGCTATCAAAAAACACGAGATCCCACAAATGGAAATCAGTGAATGTTCGAGCTAAACGCTGTTAGTCGTGGCGTTTTTCCACAAACTCAGGTATTGACTGCTGGGTGGTAGGATTTGTAGCTAGCTGTAAAGTGCTAGACAGGACTACCGGCTTGGTGAATACAGGTGGAGGTTTATGAAACCGAACCATCTGCTTGGAACCGGAACGTTCAATAAGGGGATAGGATATGGAGAAAGGTATGTTTTTTTCACTTTTAGCCGTGGCTGGTGTGTTTTTAGGATTAGCCTCGGTAGCGGCAGCAGGGGAGCTGACAGCGGAGCTTGTTACATCAAAGGGAACGATTGTAATAGCGTTGGAGGCCGATAAGACACCAGTAACGACTGCTAACTTTGTTAATTTGGCACAGAAGGGTTTTTATAACGGCATTGCATTTCATCGGGTGATTCCGAATTTTATGATTCAGGGTGGCGATCCGACTGGCACAGGTGCTGGTGGCCCTGGCTACCGCTTTGAGGATGAGTTTGATCCTTCGCTAAAGCACACTGGCCCAGGCGTGCTCTCGATGGCGAACGCGGGGCCAGGAACGAATGGAAGTCAGTTCTTTATCACCCATGTGGCTACGCCATGGTTAGATGGAAAGCATTCTGTCTTTGGACATGTAAAATCAGGACAAAACGTGGTCGATTCGATCATTCAGGGTGATAAGATCATCTCGATCGCCATTAAGGGCGATGTAAAGGCGCTTATGGATAATCCTAAGGTTGCCCCGAAGGTTACAGCTTGGAATCAAGCGCTCGGAAAGAAAGGCTAGAGTTTAACGTAAAAAGAGCAGTTGAGGTGGACTAAAATGGTGCAGGTGGTTAAAAGAACGATGGATTTTGAACTTTTCGGAGGCGCAACCCTGGCACCGTCAGGGTGAGCACCGAAAATTCAAAAGCCAAAGTTATTTTAACCAGCTGCGCCATTTTAGGGCCCGCAACTGCCGAATTTAGGTGTATATAACTTCCGCACATTTTTGGCCTCTTAGAGATAGAGAGAAGTGTGACGCCCTGGTTCACTGCTTAGAGATTGTATAAGATGTAATTATGAAACGAATACTACTATTTATTGCAACCAATTTTCTCGTCATTCTGACTATCTCAATCCTTCTACGGATCTTAGGAATCGGCCACTATCTGACCGCTCAAGGGATCGACTACTTCCAACTCGGCGCCTTCTGCCTAGTATGGGGCATGGTGGGTTCGCTGATCTCACTGGCGATCTCTCGCATTAGCGCCAAGATGATGATGGGTATCGAGTTAATTGATCGCTCAAGCCAAGATGTAGCTTGGGTTTACGCAATGGTAGAGGAACTATCTAGGAAAGCGGGGCTGCCAGTTGTCCCGGAAGTTGGTGTCTATCAAAGTCCCGAAGTCAATGCCTTCGCTACCGGACCATCAAAGCGCCGCTCCTTGGTAGCTTTTTCAACCGGCCTGCTCAACACCATGAACCGAAATGAAGTTGAGGGAGTGGCCGCGCACGAGATCGCGCACATCGCTAACGGTGACATGGTCACTATGACCTTACTACAGGGGGTCATCAACGCATTTGTGATGTTTTTTGCGCGGATCATCGCCTGGGCAATCGCTCAAAACTCACGTGATGAAAACCGGCAGACCAGCTCATACATGGTGACGTTCTTACTTGAGATGGTGCTTGGTATTCTGGGTATGCTTGTAGTTGCCGCATTCTCTCGGTACCGCGAGTTTAGGGCCGATTTAGGCGGAGCTAAATATGCCGGCAAGCAAGACATGATCGCCGCTCTTGAGAGACTCGCAAATCACACCAAGGTTTACGACAAGCAGGCTGCTCTTGCAGCATTTAAGATCTCAGGTGGCCCAGGTGCCTGGTTCTCTACGCATCCGCCCCTGGAAAAGAGGATTGAGGCTCTCAGAAGGGCAGCTTTATAATGCCAAATTCAGCAGATGCGCCGTTTTCGGTCCCGCAACTGCCGAATTTAGGTTTAACCACCTGCACCATTTTAGTTCACCTTAACTGCTCTTTTTAGGTAGGGCATCGCAGTTCTCCCGCTATCTACTTAGAAACGTTGGAAGTTTCGAAAAGGATAAAAATGTGCGAGCAGATGAAGTTTAACTCAATGATCTCTGTAACTTCCGCACATTTTTGGCCTCTTAGAAATAGAGAGAACTGCGACTCCCTGTTGCCCGTCAATGAAAATTGATAAGTTAGCCACGGTTAGCGGCTATTTAATTGAGTTCGCTGCACTTTTTATCTTGTCGTAATTTCCCTAATACGTTAGTGCTAATCCAGTGGCGATAGCATCTTAACCAACACAGAACCGAGTAGTTGAGCCAAGGACGGCATCGAGCATGTTAATTTTGACCAGAAAACCTGGAGAAAGCCTCTATCTTATAGACGGGCAGAAGGTTGTAAAGGTAGTTGTAGTCGAGATTAAGGGAAACCAAACCCGTCTCGGCATAGAGGCACCTGCGGAGCAGAGGATTTACAGGGAGGAGATTTACCTGCAGATCCTTGATGAGAATAAGAAGGCGGCGCAGGGTTTAACATCAGACACAACCCTAGAGCAGCTCTCTGGTGGTTGGAAGGGAAGATCAAAGGATTCTGCTTCGGATTCTGCAAGAGCTGGGTCGAAGCGGGTTAGTTTGGGCAGACAAGGTGCCGCAGCGCAGGTGGTAGGTAAGGGAAGTACTCAGGGCAGTAACCGGGAAGTTTCGGGATCGAGCCCTCCGAAGATGGGGGGCGCAAAGGAGTCATGAGCGAGGAATCGTCAAAAAAATTTGATACTCTGACCTTCACGAGCGCACGCTTTGGCGATTTTACGGTGCCGGTTGATTCGGTGATCGAGATTCCATCGGGTATTATTGGATTCCCGCACACTACCAGCTTTGTGATGCTTGACCACAAAGCGCCGTTTTCATGGTTGCACTCCACAGAGGATCCGAACTTAGCCTTCGTTGTGGTTGACGGTTTTGAATTTGGGCAGCAGTTCGACGTTAAGCCGCCGGTTGGGGACAAGGATATTGATCTCAAGGCCGATGATGAATATGCAATTATAATAGTTGTCACGGTGAGGCCCGATCCGCGGCTTACAACAGCTAATCTCAAGGCGCCGATATTTGTCAATATGCGCAACCGTAGGGGCGTGCAAACTATAGTAGATGATCCTCGCTATTCAACGCGCTTCCCACTTTGGAGCGAACAGTCGGAAGGTGCCGAAACACCACTAGCTCCTGATTCCAGCAATCCGGATACTAAGATTTAACCTAAATTCGGCACTTGCGGGTCTGAAAATGGCGCATCTGCCCAAAATCACTTTGTATTTGAATTTTTGAGTGCTCACCTTGACGGTGCCAGGGTTGCGACTCCGAAAAATTCAAAATATCTCCTGCTTTTAGCCATCTGCACCATTTTCATCCTCCTTAACTGCCGTTTTTAGGTTAAAAAACGCTGAGGAGTTACTTGCTGCCAAAATAAGCGCTAATTCTCTGGAGCCGAGTGCTTAATAATCCTCCATTGCCCAAGCGCTAACAGTTCTTGAGCCTCTGGTAACTCTTTGCGAAGTCGTTCGATGTTGCGTTGGCGGACAATCAGTAGGTCGACAGGTGCTTGAGCCACTTCGCCCTCCTTAACGGCGATCACGCTGCCTTGCGATCCGAGGATCGCTTTGTGGTAAAACCACGCTGAGAAGGGGAAATAGTAGGGAAAGCCAATTCGTATGTTTGAGCTTGCTGGTACCAGTGATTGAGCTGCAGTGAGCACACGGCGAGATGAGCGGTTAGTTGATAGATGGTTGTTAAAGCATAAGGTGGCAGCGCCGTAGGTAAGAGTGCAGACAAGGGCTAAAAGAGATAAAATACCCAGGCATTGGCCAGATGTAATCGGCGCGCGAGTGAAGCGAATAAAGCTTATACCAGACCAGATAGCAAGTCCGATTGAAGCAAGGACGATCGTTAAGTTAGGCATAAACCACAATGTGGCTGTAGAGATGCAGATCCATGCAATAATAATGGCGCCGGTAGCAATCTTCAGGGTTTGACGCAGCATCTGCTCCGGCAGCTCTGCGTGGCTGCGATATCTCTTCCAGAGCACGCCAGCCAACATAGCGAATCCGGGCACCGACGGCATGAGGTAGGTGGCCGTATATTGCGTGGCGCCGATTAAGAGCACGGGGCAGCTCAGAGCCCAGCAGATCGCATAAAGTAAATTCTGATCAGATCCCATTGCAGAGATTGAGCGCTTAGAAAATACTAGCTGAGCTCTTTGCACCGCAAGACTTAGTAAAATAAAAGACCAGGGAAAGACTGCCAGTAGCATCATTAGAAACCCGGTGCCTCTTGGCTGCCGATGTCCAGAGCCGTATTCGTCGATATAGTCTTTGCTAAGGTAGCGACCTAGATTCTCGTTTAGAAGGAAGTACTTGAGGAACCCCGGATTGCGAATCTCTGCCCAGATATACCACGGCAGAACCAATGCCATGAATAGCAGTCCCCCTCGAAGCCACGGCATGTGAGACAGTTGCGAAGGCCAGCGATTTACTAAAAGTCTGTGAGCGATCGCCCACGGTACGATGACACACCCGATTAGAATACACGCCAGCGGCCCTTTGGTCAGAACCCCGAGCGCTGCACCGGCAAACATGATGTAGCCAGCAGGCTTAGAGCGTTCCAAGTGGAGAAATGCTAGTAAATTGATCGAGACTCCAAGGGTTAGGGTAACATCAAGGATTACTGATCCACCTAAAAAGAAGGTCATGCATGAGGAGAGGAATACCGCGAGAGCTACCAGAGTGGCTTCAAGCCCCAGAATAGTCGCGAGACCAGTGTATAGCGCTAGAGCAATTCCAGCAGCGCTCAATACACCGGGAAGCCTAGCAGCAAAGCTATTCTCGCCAAAAATTAGGAAGGCAGTTTGTACGAGCCAGAAGTGTAGCGGAGGTTTACCTAGATAAGGCTGGTTGCGCCCTTCGTAGTGAATCCAAGGAGTCACCCAGTCGTCTCGCTCAAGCATGATCTGCGCTACTCCGGCATAGCGTCCTTCAGTTGTGTCTACCAGGTCTGGGAAAGCAAGTGTGCCAAGCCTTACCGCCAGCACAAAGAGAGCTAAGGCCAGGATGATGTTTTTAGGAGCGATCGACACCTGATTTGGTTTCATGAGATGCAGGAAATTTTAAATGCAAGGACTTTTATATTCAGGGATTCTACGAATCTTCAGTCCACGCCGTCAGTTGAAAAAAATCGGCTAACAGTTTCTAGACTGAGGTATTGGAAGGGCAGCCTATCACGCGACAGACCCAAAGAAAATAAGTGCTTAGCCGTCAATCATTGGTAGTTATCGTAAAGGGCTCTTCGTGGAATCGAGTGGGTAGAATTGGCGTTTCCGGACGTACACGAGCATGTTCACGCTCGGAAACGCAATGCTATAGTGATCTGCAAAAGTCCGTGCCAGTAAAACTGGCAAGGCTTTTGCCGTCAATCACTATAGGTTGTTGTTTTGATTCGCGTCCGCGAATCGATAGCGTTTTCCAA
>CAZZLV010000073.1:0-10214 GCA_964655155.1 uncultured Bdellovibrionales bacterium | reverse complement strand
TAGTCAGACAAACAAAATTTACCACCTACTCATCTTCTAACCATTCCCAACATGCCGCGATGTTACTGCATACTGCCCCTGGTCTTTTAGTCTTTTAATCGTGGCACGAATATCATCCCCGCGATTAATTGCTGCGATAATCTCGGCTGACTTAGCTGTCTCCCGGCTTAGTACTGGAATGACCTTTGTCAAGCGCTCGCGAATAGCGCCGCGATTACTCCAACCATAGCGCAGTTGCTCAAGAAGCCCCCCTTCAGAGAAATCAGCAAATGACATGACGTTTTTTGGTAAACCTAATAAGTCAAAGTAACTCTTGACCTTATGCTGAAATACAAGCGCAACCGCTGGTGTTAGTGCGGATGTTGCCAGGATATTGGCGTGCAGTCGCATACCGAACAACATGGAAACGTGCTCAAGCACCCCTTTTACGTCATGGTGATTATACCTGATGTTTGAAAACATTGCTTTACCTTTGGGTGCCTGTACTACCTGTAGCAATTTCTCGGTTACCGGCACATCAGAGTGTTGTGTAGCAACAAACAACACTGGCACTGGCACCTCCTGCAAAAAGCGATTAAGAGCCGCAGCATACGTTGCAATAAAGCTCTCTGCTGTCAGCGTCTGCTGACCTAATCCTGCCCAAGAGTTAAGATAGCTATTGATATTAATAGCCAGAATCTCCTCTCCGAAGGGCATACCGAGTGCGCTAAATATCTCTCGGGTCTTCTGAGCACTTGCTGGCCGCACGGGAATAGCGTTGTCAGCGGTGATCAACATCTTCTCCTCATCAATCCCCATATCCTTGAGGAGGTTGTATGAGTCTACCTCACGCACTGTGATAAAATCAGCTAGCTGCGCCAACTCCTTAAGCATCTTTTTGCCCCACGGCGTCGTTACAGGTCCGGCCCCAACGTTGTAAAAGCCAACGATTGAACCCTTTGCGCGCAGAAACTTGAGGTACAACCACGCCGATGACATGTAGTTGGTTAAAGGATTAAAGAGCTTACGATCGAATAACATCGCATCGTAAATAATCGTTACCTTACTGCGGCGAATCGAATTAAAGGTTGGGACTCCCAACATACCCACCGTTGCATGCCACGGAAGCATACTAATCGGACGCACCTTATTCTGATAATTGTGCCAAATATACGGAGGACGATAGGTTGGAATCTCATACAGCATGCGACTCTCGCAGGCGCTATCGATGCAATCCATAATCCCCGAGAGCAGAGCTGCGTCGCCCGCATTACGCCCCGAGGAAGAGCCTAGTATCGTAATAGAATTAATATTTCCCATACTTCTCTCGCCCTAACAAATCATCCCAGCACCTCTGCTCAGCACCTCTGCCCGTCTTGATTTACAAAGTGGGTGCCAGCCAAGTTATAGCGTTCCAAAATTCCGTTGCGAACTCACAGCTTTTAGAGAGCGCATTTCGATTCACGGATGCGAATCAACACGGTAACCTATAGTGATGAGCAGCAAAAACCTTTGAACCTAAATTCGGCAGTTGCGGGCCCGAAAACCGCGCATCTGGCTAAAATCACTGCGGCTTTTGAATTTTCGGTGTTCACCCTGACGGTGCCAGGGTTGCGCCTTAAGAAAAGTTCAAATTCCTTGGTGCTTTTAGCCACCTGCACCATTTTCGTTCTCCTTAACTGCCGAATTTAGGTTGAAATTACTATAGTAAGGTTTTTGAAATTTCCAGAAGCTTACCAGTTTCAGCCCCTATTTGGAACCAGGGATTGATTTGCAAAAGTCCGTGCCAGTAAAACTGGCGAGGCTCTTGTGGCAAATCACTATAGGTTGTTGTTTTGATTCGCGGACGCGAATCGATAGCGTTCTAAAAAACGCCGTGATCTCGCCAACCGACTTTTTCGTGCAGCTCGCTTACACCGCCACCTGGGTATGCTGCATTCTGCATATAAATCGACTCAAAGCGATTTTGTGGGGCCCCGTTTTGTGGGTTTCGGTTTTGTTTAGTAGCGTATGTGTCACATCTAAAAAAAACTATATCACGGCTGGTATCGCCCTTTTTAGCAGCCAACCTCTCGCGCGCTGTCAGCACCCGAATCACGCTTCCATTAAAAATGCTCTGATGCGCATCCAACCACTCACCCTTTGCTGCATAGACCGTGTTTGCCTTACACTCCATCCCTACCGCATCCAGAGTAATAATAGTCACAGGCCGATGCACATAGTACAGCAGCGGATCAAAATATTCATCGAAGGGATGTTTAAAAACCGCAAGCATCTCGGATTCAGATGCTGTCGCCAACCAAGCGTGCGCTAGCTGGTCAAAGCCTTTTAGGTGCGCCTTGACTGTCAGACCACCATGAACGGCTCCGGTCATTATCAGCAGCATTAAGCACCAAACAGACCCCAACAGCGCTGGTAGCTTGCGACTAACTCCAAGAAAGGCTCCCAGTGTGCACACCACTGCAAGCACACTAAGACGACCAATCAAAAGAGATACGGCTTGATAGGCTTCCTTAAGGTATCCCTGCGAATTCAGAGCAAATTCGCCACAAACTCCGATTGCAAACAGCACAAGCACAATGGTAACCGACAACGTTACCTCACTAACTCGACCTAAACGAGCAGATCGGGCACGCACTCGATCTCCTCCCCTCTCAAACAATGATGACAGCTCTACTCCTAGCTGCAATGCAACCAGGGGCAAGAGCGGCAATAGATAAGAGTGGCGCTTACCGGCTGATAACGAAAAGATTAGCAGCCCAGTAAACAAAAGAATCGACGGTAACCAGCGCACTCGGCGTACTTGAGAGGGATAGGAAACTGTTTGTCGCTCAAAGATACTCGAAACCAAGAGCCATACAAGAATGCAAGACCAAGGAAACGTTGTACGCAGCAGTGAAGGCCCGTAGAACCACCACGATTCCGAGTTTACAAACTCACCACCTGAAAAACGCTTAACATTCTCAAAATACAGTTGTCGTTCAAGAAATGCCTCGCCTCCAATCTGGTAAGCCAAATAGTACCAGCCAACTGGAATCGCCAGGGCTACCCAGCCCAAACTTGGTAATACCAAGAGCCGCGTCGTGGCAATTAATCCAATCGTGCAGCACCCAGCCATTCCAACGAGCGCCACCGGTAGAACCACTGCAAGCGGCCCACGCGCCAAGATCCCAACGCAACACGCCAGCCAGAAAAGAGTGCGCCCATATTCCGAAATCGGCTTCTTTGAGCCGCTTTTTGGCTTAACCGCTAGCGCAACTGCAGCCAGGGCAAGCCAAACACAAGCAGTAAATGTCATATCCACCATCGCTTGCCCAGCCATCTGGTAGAAGCCGTATGTGGTTGAAAGTATCCCCGCGGTAAGCAACGCTGCTCGTTGCGGATGTCGCGGACCTTGATCTGTCCGAGAAGCCTGAGCAAATCTAAACGATATTAGAGTCACCACAAGGAGACAAACAGCAGCGGAAAACTGCGAGGTCATTCGAGCTGTAAATTCACTGACCTCCCCAACTCCGATTGAAAGCACCGCTGCAATCCAATGGTACAGGGGCGGCTTAGAGGGTATGATTCCGTTACGTAGCGGTAATACCCATGTGCTGTCACGCACTATGACATCTACTACCTGAGCCTCGCGAGCTTCAGAGCTACCACCAATCGCTGGAAGACCAACAAACAACCCCTGCACCATGAGATACAGTACGATTCCACAACAGATAGCACGCCATGGAAAGCGCTCTTGCTGCTGAATCATAGGAAGGCCTCGGGATTAAGCAAAAATGATGAGATATGCCCCGAGATAACGGTGTGACACTTACCAGATACCTCTAGAAGCATCGCACCATTGTCGTCGATACCTGCAAAGATCCCCGTAAGTAGCCGCCCCTCTCCGAGATCCGCCGTTACCTGGCTGCGTCCAGCCTGAAAACACGCGCGATCACTCCACGCACTCCGGATCTCCTTAAAACCCCCTCCGCTGACAAATTTTTGGTGCCAGTCGCGGAGAGCAGCGCCCAGTGGTGCCACAAGCTTCTCTGCCGACAGGCCCACACCGCCTAGCTCATGCACGCTGACGGCTATATCACTAACTTCGCTCGGTGCTGGAGCGATGTTCAGCCCTAAACCAACGATTATACACTGAAAATCAGCAACTTCCTGAACTTCAATCAGGATACCACCAAGCTTACGTAGCGCTTTTGCACCGTGAAGCACAACGATATCGTTGGGCCACTTTAGGGAGGTTTGTATCCCGTAGCCCTCGAGGACTTCAGCAACTGCTACTCCTGCCGCAAGCGAGTAGCCTGCAAGCGCTGCAAGCGGCAGAGCAGTGGCCAAGATATAGGTAACCATGAGGGAACCGTCGCTTGCAAGCCAAACCCGTCCCTGCCTGCCTCTACCGGCGGTTTGTACATCTGCAAACACAACCGCGCTCCACTCTGAATGGCTGGGATGGTGCTCACTGATCAGCGCTCTGGCAACATCCATCGTTGATGTGACAGAAGCGTACCGTCGCGCATGAGCAAATCCCGGCAAATCAAGCTCTTTGTACATGACCTAGTTGCTTATACGCATCGATATATCTACATTTGGAGCCTGTGTCGTCAGTGCACCTACCGACACAGCATCAGCGCCTGCTAGCCGAATCCTAACGAGTCTTTCGCGAGTTATTCCACCAGACACCTCGATCATCGGAGGCTCCGGAAGCACTCGTATAATCTTTACCGCATCAACAATGGCGCTATCCGTAAAGTTATCGAGCATAATAATCGTTGGCTTAAACTCAAGCGCCACGCGCAGCTCATCCAGGTTGCGAACCTCTACCTCCCACGGCATATAGAGTGGCTTATTAGCGACAACATCTGCTAATGCTCCACGTAACCCTTTGAGGTGTGCATCGATATGGTTGTTCTTAACCAGCACCATATCGCCGAGGCAAAATCGATGATTCCTACCTCCACCGATGCGCACTGCATATTTATCCAGCACACGCCAACCAGGCATTGTCTTACGAGTATCAAGTATCACTAGCCCAGGCTCTACCGAGCAGAACTCCCGAGTGTAGGTAGCAACCCCACACAATCGCTGCAAAAAATTTAGAATAGTACGTTCTGCTGCAAGTAGCTCTCGGGTCAGCCCTTTGAGTTCAGCAATTACTGTATCTGCTTGAAGCAGCACCCCATCCTCAACAGCAAGTGTAACGTCGATCGCCCAGCGCCCCTCCTGCATAATAACTGGCAGGACTTCAGAACCACACATCACTAACTGCTGTCGAGCTACTATTCGGGCAGTAGAACGATGATCTTCCGGCACAGTTAGTGATGCCGTTATATCGCCGAATGCTAAATCCTCCTCTAGGGCCAGATTTACCAACTTGCGAATTAAGTTTGCACCCTTCATTTCAACCTCACTGACTATCTAACGCCCAACGGTAAGAATGCCGCGCCAGCACCCTCAGTGTAGCTGCCGCGGGTATGGCCAAAAATATTCCAAGTAGCCCAAAGAGCTGTCCACCTGCAAACAGGGATAGGATAATAATCAGCGGAGACAATCCGATCGACTCACCCATAATTCTGGGAGTGATAACCATTCCCTCAAGAAATTGGACGATAGCAAAGACAACGAGCACCCATACAACGTGCGAAACATCGCCGAACGTCACAATCGCCATGATACAACTGAAAAAGATTCCAAGCGCTGTTCCCAAATAAGGCACCATATTACCAAACCCTGCTATCGCCGCGAGCAGCAGCCAGAGATCAACGCCAACGAATCCAAGGCCAAGCGCATAGAGCACAAACAGCACGATACACACTATCGCCTGGCCACGTACAAATGAGGATACATACCCATCTATCTCCTGGCACACGCGCTCTACCTTCGACCGCTTAGTGATCGGGAAAAGAGCCCGAAAGAAGCCGTGAATATTGGGAAGATCTATTGATATATAAAAGATAATAAACGGCAGAAGCAGAAGATTAAATATTGCCAGAGCGCCAGAGTATCCACTAAGCAAGGTTCTAAGCACACCCCGGCCGAGATTTTTAAGGGTATCGCCACTGATTGATGATGCAATTGAGAGTATTGAGCCCTGAATATCATCGAGATCAATGCTAGCGCGAATACCTTCTGGGAGATCGTCCTTTAGCCGCTCAAGGAATGGCCCAAGCTTGCTTTGACTCGTTTGAATGTACGTGTTTAGGTTTGAGCTTAACTTGGTAAACTCATCAATCAGAGTTGGCACAGCAGTAACTCCAATCAACACAAAGATAGTGATGAGAGCAGCACACAGAACTGTAAATGCTACAGGACGCGATAGACCTCGAGTTTCAATCCTTGTAACGATCGGATTAATCGCATAGGCAATGAAGTAGCCGATGACAAGCAGTGCTACGAGCTCTTTTAGCTCCCCTATAAGCCATAAAGTCAGAGCAACAGCTACTAATGTGAGGATCCACCGAGGTGGCATAAATGATTCGCGCTCTCGCTTCATAGGCGCCCTAAGTAAAGGTTAAAACCGGTCTACCAAATATCTGTTCTACCTCTTCACACAACGCCTCTGAAGGGAGAACGCATACTGGGGTATTACTACCATCTCGCAGCACGATTGAAACCTCCCCACTTTCAAGCTTCAGACGCACCTTAACCGGACAAGTTCCACTATGTTTCTCAAATATCATCTGCACCGTGGGCAACTTGGCTTCAAAGTTATCCTTTGAATTTAGCAACAGGAACCCCTGTGTTGCATTGCGGTCACGGAGCTTGATCAGTGACTCCATCGTGTCAACCACCAACGAACACCGCTCGGGGGTGACCTCTGCCCGTCCGGTAATCAGCACAGGCTCATCTGCTGCTATCAGATTCTGTACCTGCCGATAGGTGTCTGGCCAAACCAACGAATCAATCGTTCCGAGCCAGTCCTCAAGGGCAAAGCTCGCATAGCGATCGCCCTTTTTAGTGTTTTTAAGCTTGAGCGCAGTGATTACTCCGCCGATCCGAACCTCTTTAATAGCCTTAGCCTTGACATCAGCTGTCGTCACAGCACCAAGCCGCTTTAAATCCCAACGGAACTTCTCTAGTGGATGTCCTGATATATAGAATCCGAGGGCCTCACGTTCATAGGCAAGCTTTTGATTCACCGGCCACTCAGGCCGCGGCGCGCCCCGTCGCGGCAGAGTTGGCTTGACGTCCAGCGCCCCGAAAAGTGAGATCTGGTTCGGATCCACGTTCTTCTGCGATGCAAAGATTTTGAGCAGGTCTTCTAGCCTCTCACACATATCACGACGAGATATCCCCGTGTAATCTAGCGCTCCACTGCGGATCAGGTTCTCAATCACGCGTTTGTTGACCTGTGAAAAGTCAATCCTTGCGAGTAAGTCCTCTAGGTCAGCAAAGCGTCCATCTTTACGAGCACGTAGGATCGCCTCTACGGCTTTCTCTCCGGTCCCCTTTACCGCTGCTAGACCAAATAGGATATCTCCATTGCGGACAGCAAAACTTGCTAGGCTTTCATTCAGATTCGGTGGCAGAACTTTTATGCCTCCACGACGGCACTCGTTAAAATTTTTAAAGGTCTTATCACTATCCTCCATGTCGTGCGTCATCAGCGCTGCCATAAACTCGACACCGTAGTGCGCCTTTAGGTATGCAGTCTGAAAAGATACCAGAGCGTAGGCAGCCGTGTGACTACGGTTAAAGCCGTATCGTGCAAAGGTTTCCATCTGCTGGAATATCTCTTCCGCCAACCTCTTTTCGATGCCGCGCTCAATACACCCAGAAATAAACCGTGTAGCCTGTTTTGCCATCTCTTCTGGATTCTTCTTTCCCATCGCCTTTCTGAGTAGATCGGCTTCTCCAAGGGAATATCCCGAGAGCGCCTGCGCGAGCTGCATAATCTGTTCTTGGTACAGGATGACCCCGTAGGTATCGGCGAGTATATCCTTCATCAGCTGATGTAGGTATACAATCGGCTCTCGGCCATGTTTACGCTCGATGTAGTGGTCGACCATTCCAGCATCAAGTGGCCCTGGTCGATAGAGTGCTAAAATCGCCACTATATCGTCGAAACAGCTAGGCTTAAGTCGCACAACCATTTCGGTGATACCACCAGACTCAAGCTGAAATACTCCGGTCGTGTTTCCGCCGCAGAGCAATGTATAGGTTTTAGGATCAGCAAGTGGAAGCTTGTTAAGATCTAACTCCACGCCCCTACTCTCACGAATAATATCGAGAGCCGTATGCAGCACTGTTAGAGTTTTTAGCCCCAAAAAGTCAAACTTAACGAGCCCAACTTTCTCAACGTAGGTCATCGAATACTGGGTGACATCGTTGCCGTCCTTATCCACCATCATTGGCAAGATCTCGTCAAGTGGCCGATCGCCGATAACTACTCCTGCTGCATGAGTAGACGCGTGTCTGGTTAGCCCCTCAAGCTTCATTGCCAGCTCGATCAGCTCCTTGCCCTCACCTGCTGCATATTCAGCAAGTTTCGGCTCCATAGTGAGAGCTTCCTTAATCGGATAGTCGAAGCCCTGGCGTGGCGCTGGAACGAGCTGGGCGATCTTGTCCATTTCGGCGTAGCTCATACCGAGCGCACGACCTACATCTTTGATTGCAGCTTTTGCCTTCAGAGTTCCGAAGGTGGCGATCTGAGCTACATTCTCCTTGCCATACTTCTCGACCACGTACTTGATAACGCGTGCTCGCCCATTGATACAGAAATCAACGTCTATATCAGGCATGCTGATACGCTCAGGATTAAGAAACCGCTCAAAGAAAAGCTTGTTTGCTATCGGATCCACCTCGGTGATACGCATAGCAAAGGCAACCAGTGAGCCAGCTACAGAACCTCGTCCCGGGCCTACTGGGATTCCATTATCCTTAGCCCACACGATAAAGTCGGCAACCACTAGAAAATAGCCAGCAAATCCCATCTTTTCGATGAGTGCTACCTCAAGCTCTAAGCGCTCCCAGTACTTTTGAGTTTGAGCTGCCTCCCATTCACTGGAAGCCGAGAGAACCTCCAAGCGCTTTTCAAGACCCTCTCTGGCTAACGCTGCCATAATATCAATCAGCGGCCGCTCATCATCGGTGGTGAACTTGGGCATGAAATAAGTCTTTGATTCAAGAGATAGATCGCACTGATCGGCGATCAACCCAGCATTCCTGACCGCCTCTGCTCCCTCTTTGTAGGAGGCGAACTCATTAAGCATCTCTTCTTCTGTCTTAAGGTGCAGGGTAAGCCCATCGTGTCTTAGACGATCCGGATCCATTACTGTTTTGCCGGTGGAGACGCACATAAGCACCTCTTGCGCAAAGTGATCCTCATACTCAAGATAGTGACAGTCGGTGGTTGCTACTAGCGGGAGACCCAAAGAACGCGCCAGGTCAATAACAGCTGCGTTGTGCTTCTGTTGCTCTTTAATCGGATGCGGCTGCAACTCAAGGTAATAGCGATCATTGAAGACACGCGCATAGAACTCGGCTATCTCTCTTGCTCCAGTGTGGTCATCTAGCTCAGTTGCTTGTGATAACTCCCCAGCTAAGCACCCACTAAGCACGATCAATCCCTCAGAGTATCGCTCAAGGATCTCGTGGTCCACTCGCGGCTTCTGATAAAAGCCCTCTTTGTAAGCTAAGCTCGATAACTTACACAGATTGTGGTAACCGGTCTTGTTAGCCGCCAGAACAGTTAGGTGACACGTGCCAGCCCCCCCCTTTGAAGCCATCTTGCGTTCAAAACGTGATCCCGGCGTGACGTACAGCTCACACCCAACGATCGGCTTAATCCCGATAGCCTTTGCTTCAAGATAAAACTCAACTGCGCCGTGCATATTACCGTGGTCTGTCATGGCGATCGCCGGCTGCCCCAACTGTGCGGCGCGAACCAATACATCCGGGATCTTATTAGCCCCGTCTAGAAGACTATATTGTGTATGAAGGTGAAGATGACAAAATCGGGACACGTTACCCTGTGCTACAGCCAAAATGTATAAACCTAAAAAAGCAGTTGCGGGCCCTAAAATGGCGCATCTGGTTAAAACAACTTCGGCTTTTGAATTTTCGGTGCTCACCCTGACGGTACCAGGGCTGCGCCTCCGAAAAGTTCAAAATCCATCGTTCTTTTAACCACCTGCACGATTTTAGTCCACCTTAACTGCTCTTTTTAGGATAAAAGTGCTGCACCTTACTATAGTGATCTGCAAAAGTCCGTGCCAGTAAAACTGGCAAGGCTTTTGCCG
>CAZZLV010000072.1:0-10356 GCA_964655155.1 uncultured Bdellovibrionales bacterium | reverse complement strand
AAAGTGATTTTAGCCAGATGCGCCGTTTTCGGGCCCGCAACTGCCGAATTTAGGTATATAGTTATTTAAACTTAAAGCTGCTAGCTTGACCAGCTAAAATGAGTATTAGACTACACTCTGAATTCGATTTTATCCGCTCGATTCTAGCGACCGATCAAAGAGACCACTCCGTCGTCGTGCCTAACGGGGACGATGCTGCAGTAGTACGTTCGGGAGCAAACTTTTTAGTCATCAGCGTCGATTCGGTAGTTGAGGGAACTCATTTCTCGTTCGAGCTGTCATCACCATCTCAGGTTGGTATTAAGGCGCTAGAAAGCGCAATATCAGACGTTGTTGCCATGGGAGCAGCGCCCCGTTTTGTCTTAATTTCTCTCACTGCGCCCAAGACTCTTCCAGTAGCTAGGCTGAAAGAGGTTTTTGATGGAATACAGAAGCAGTGTGCAGAGAGGCAAATTATTGTACTGGGAGGCGATACTACCAGTGGCGGAAGCTCTCTGACGATAAGCGTGACTGCATTTGGTTACATTTCTGATGAAACAAGAATCTGTCGGCGCAGTGGCGCAAAAATAGGCGACCTGATCTACATTTCCGGGCCACTGGGTGGATCAGCGGCTGGGCTACATGCTTTAAAACTAAACTTGCCAGATCTAGATCAGGCCAAGAAGCGACATCAAGAACCCAGATGTCGCGCTGACCTTGTTAAGGAGATCAGTCCTGTTGCCAACGCCTTAATCGACATTAGCGATGGTCTCTCCTCTGAAATACACCACATCTGCTGTGCAAGCAAAGTCGGATGCCTAGTGCATGAAGAGCGCATACCCCTATTTCCTGGGGTAGAAATAGTGGCCGAGCATCTAGGCATCGATCCATTTGAACTAGCCTGGAACGGAGGTGAGGATTACGAGCTCTTGTTTACAGTATCACCGGAAACAGTCGCATATTCCGCAATCACCGTGCCCGGTATCTGCATCGGAGAGATCTCTGACACAAACGGCGTCAGAGCGATACGTGGCGGCCTGGAGCGTACTATTTCTCCTGGTGGATACGATCACTTTATTAAGACGGCAATTTAGGATAATAGGCTTGGCCACCTGCGAAACAGCGCTCACGTTTTGTTTCGCCTTGGCCGCCTAAAAATTAACGCCAAGCTAAGAACCGAAAGCAGCGCCGTAGCTGGAATCCACTTTAAACGGCTCATAAAACTTGGTGTCACGTTGATCAACTGGCGAGCCTCGCTACTCCAGTGACGAATTCGCTCTGCGCGCAGCGCCGGGTCATCTCCCCAAGAACCATTTGCCCCTAACAAAACTGCCTCATGCTCAGTAAGAGGAATACCTGGAAGCGCCTGCGCGCCACGGGTCCTGATCAAACTCTTGTGCATATCAATAACAAATACACCAAAGAGATCATTAACCAGCGCCCAGCGCGCTCCAGCCTCTGCAGAGTTGTAACTAAGAATAGTTGCTATCGTAAAAGGATTGTCTTTAACCACACCAGCCGGCTCTGCTTTTCCGTAGAGAGCTGGCAAAACACTCAGTTTACCTAACTCGGATTGTACAGGCCCACCTGGACTTCCCCGTTTGGAATACCATAAACGCTGTCCAGACTCGGAGAGGGTAAATTCAATAAACGCTTGCGCAATCCTATGGTGTGGTGCACCACGAATCATCCCAATTGCATCCCCATTAACTGCAGCAAAATCGCTAGGCAGGACGTATCCCAACCTCTCTTCGCCTACCTGCCTAATAATATCACCGGCGTATGTATCAATTGAAATACCGTATAGCAGCTCACCAAGTGCCACCTCTTTACCTATCTGACTGGCGCCACCTGAAAAGTGCCGCACATTTCTGCCGATGCCCTGCAGGATCTTCCACCCCTGTTCCCAACCGTATCCCTGCAGGATAATCTCATACATGGCATGCATACTACCACTTTTACTGGGATCGCCTGCACCGACGTAACCGAAATACTCAGACTGCGCCAAATCACTCCATTTAGTTGGAATCGCCAATCCTAGTTTTGCTATCGCTACTTTGTTGTATAAAATTCCAAAGGCGCTCAGCGCATTAGCAAACCAGGTATGTTCAGCTGAATAGAGCGGCACACCAGAGAGCGTTTGAGGAATCGCTGCCAGGACGTCAGGTGCAATCTGCGCTCTGGAAAGAGCATGCGATCGCTCAAGCTCTATAAATGAATCGCTGCCACCACCGAAAAACAGATCTATACCGATTCCATCGGGAAGCTGTTTTAACTGACTCTTGATGTATTTTACTATATCAGAGGCTCCACCGATGTCTAACCACCGAATGTTTACCTCTTTACCCGTTTGCACCATCCAATACGAGTTAAATCCGCGAGAGAACTCATTCCTAATTCCCTCCCAATGAGGACTAGCGATCACTAATTCATCCGAGCTACTACCATTACTCTCTGCGTGAACTATCTTTGGCGTTGCAATCAGCATCAGCAAAATCGCAATCAGTGAGCCATGTGAGGCTACTTTTGAAGCGACGATTTCTGCGATGTAAAACGCAACTAGCATAACTATCATCACAATTACTCCAAGTGCTGAGGCAACTTCGAAACCATCTGGTCTGCCTGTTAGAAAGTAGATCGCCTTAGCAACTGGATAAAATTTGGTCTCGAGCGCCAGTAATAGACTGTCACTGACCTCAATCATCGAATAGGCAAAGGTTAGCATCGCCCCTACTACTAAATGACGTCGAATGAGTGGCAAAGTTATACGTGTTGCCGTCCGAAACCTTGAAGCACCAAGCATACTGGCAGCCTCTTCTAGAGACTTACTAGCCTCTTGTAAGCCAGCGCATACGGATCTAATCAGCGCTGGCAGACGACGCACTGTGTAGGCTACTATTAACAGCGGAAACGGATTAATCCGATTATCAAGCGCAGTCCCACTAAATGCAGCTATAAATCCGAATGCAAAGACCAATCCTGGTATCGCAAGTGGAACCAGTGAAAACAGTTCTAATAGGTACTTAGTAGCTGCCCTACCACGAGTTATATCGTGTGCAGTAGCAAAACCTATCGCAACAGTACAGATACTGGCGACTAGACTTAATCCAAAGCTTATAGCCAGACTTCTGGTGGTCAGCGGATGACTAAATACCTCAGCAAAGTGCAGAACCGTCCATTTTGCGGGCAAAACAGACATAAACCAATCTTGCGACAGCGCCACCAAGGCGACTATAATCTGCGGCACGCATGCTATAATCCCATAGGAACAAATTATCAGTGTTGCTAGAAAACTAATCCAGCCAGACAACTGCCGCCTTATTTGCGCTCTATGTCCGCGGCCAGAACCGGCAAAACCAACACTCAACACCGATGCTTTTGATAGCGAGAACATGGCTATTGAAAGAATGCACATTGAAATAATAAATGAATAACCAACGGGATTTTCATTCAGGCTTGAAAGCATGTTGTAAATCTGCACCGATACAACATCACGATACTCAAAAAGAAGTGGAGTTCCCAAGTCGGTAAAGCTGCCGATAAACACAAGCGTTGCCCCGGCAAACCAACCAGGCAGAGAAAGAGGCAAAATAACCTTTGTAATCACTCTTAATCTTGAAGCGCCGCAAACAACTGCCGCTTCTTCCAGCGCTATATGAGCATTCTGTAGCGATGCGCGGATACTTAGGTACAGTATCGGTGTTAGATGAATAACCTGCAAAAAAATTATTCCTGCAAAATTCCCGGCTCCAAGCCAGTCGATCGGCTCTGTCACTAGCCCCACATTCAGTAGCAACATATTAACGCTGCCAAAACGGCCTAATAGTTGGCGCACACCCAAAACACCAACGAACGGTGGCACCACTAATGGCGCCAATAGCAATGCGTGCAGCAGCGTCGCTCCAACGATTCTAATACGGGCTAACACGAGAGCGATCGGATAGGCCAGTAGGGTGCACGCAGCTGTTACACTTATCGCTATATTAAAGGAATTATACAGCACATCTCGATAAGCTTCAGAGCCGACCATAACTCGAAAGAAGCTAAGAGTAAGATCTCCTTTAACAAAGAACGCACCTAACAGGACGTGCGCCAAGGGATACACCATGAAAAATACGTAGAAAGCGATCAATCCAATGTTAAGCAATCGATACATAGAACATCATCTGTGAATAGCGCCTTCAGCAACTATGCACCCTCCCGAAATGAAGGATACTTTAAGGAGATCGATAAAAGTGACTTCATAAGTCCATTCCGTACCCGTTGGTTTGAGAGCATAGTATAAGCGCCCCTCTGCAATAGCTCAGCTACCGAAACAGAAGGGGGCCAAGCCAATCCATCTCGCTCACACAGGTAGGCCACTACATCACGAGCCTGTATCGGACAGTCATCGCTTACGCACAGTACAGGCGGAAGCCTCCCCGGGAAGGAAATACAGCGCGCAATTACATCAGCAAGATCATCTACGTGGATTCTATTAGTCCACTGTGATCCATCGCCAACTAAGGCATACGCTCCGCTGCGAAGCGACACTGCCACACCTCGGTCGGGACCATAGATCGCTGGAAGTCTAAGTGCTGTAAATGTGATGCTCCCTTGTTCCTTAGCCGCTTGTGAGTATAGCTCTTCAGAGCGTTGCCTCGCGCGCCCCTGTAAATTCCACGGAGCAGGCGGCGTTGACTCATCAACCCATGACCCATCGCGCACACCGAATACACCAGTTGTACTTAAGTATAAAATTCGCTCTAGCGCCCGGCCTGCTATCCCACCAAGCGCCCGAACAATACACTGCACACCATTCTCAGCACCCTCAGCATCTGCAGCAGCAGTTCTTAGCGGCGGCACACTATCAACGATAACGCGCAAGCTTGCATACTTTGCAAACAAGCGCTCCAGTCCGGCTACGTCATCGACAGCCACCTGAAATGATTCCCAGCCCAGTATGCGCCACTGCTCACACTGCTCTGCGCTCCGCGAGGTGATAACAAAGCTATCACTGGGCATTCTAGTGGCAACTCGTTGTAGAGTATATCCGCCACCTAGCAGAAGTGTAGTGGGTCTTGAAGTGTTTACGGCCACAATCTCTCAATTTTCCAAACGTCATTAGCTTGTGCAGCATACTGAAACCGATCGTGCAAACGATTCTCGCGACCCTGCCAGAATTCAAATAAAGTCGGTACGAGGCGATAACCGCCCCAGTGTGCTGGACGTTGAACCGGCCCATCACCGACAGCGTAACGCAACTCTGCCATCGCCCGCTCTAGCTCATCTCGTGATGCAGCTACCTCACTTTGACGCGAGACAGCCGAGCCAAACTGAGAATCGCGTGGGCGACGCACAAAGTATTCATCGCTTTCAAACTCAGACACTCGCTCTACAAGCCCCTCTATCCGCACCTGACGCTCAAGGCAACCCCAGTAGAATAATAGCGCGGCTCTATTGTTGTGCTCTAGCTCACGGCCCTTACGACTCAAGTAATTAGAGAAAAATACATATCCACGTGGATCAATACCTTTAAGTAACACCATACGCGCAGATGGCTGCAGATCTGCACCTACTGTTGCTAGAGCACAAGCGTTTGGCTCATGTCGATCAATATTCAACGCTTGGTCGTACCACTTTCTAAACTGCGCGAATGGATCGCTATCGATCAAATCGATATCTAGCGCTCCTTTTTGGTACTCAATTCTGGTCTTAGAAAAGGGATCAGACATATCTCCTTAACCGCCGTTTCTACGGTGATTTGCAAAAGTCCGTGCCACTCAAACTGGCAAAGCATTTTGCCGCAACTGCCTATAGGGTAACCCGCATTACCTCATACTAACAATCCGCAATCCAGGATCACCCGTTGAACCAATTCGCTCAAGCGAGACAAAATCCTTCTTGCGATCAGCATAACCACCAATCGAATATAGCTGCCCATCAGTAACCCCGTAGCGTTCTACTGCTCCGAGCTCATGCAACGCCTCCTCTGGCTGTGCGCGCCCAGCTAAAAGCGCCCCATAAAGCTCAACTTTGCGTCGCACAACCGCAGGCGCATCAAAGAGTACTTCAACGCGAAACGCTCCGACTCCACACTTTTGCAACACCGGCAGGAGTCGCAGCGCGGACTGTGGTACTCCATTAAACATCGTATTTCGACATTCCGCATCTGCCTTTAAAGGATGCAAAGCACCTTTTGCATCGCGTAGCTCAACCCGATGCTTCTCGCACGGTCGTCCACAATCGCGGTAACTTGAGCCATTACTCAAAAACGCTGCAAAAACACAATGCTCCATATGAAACGCTGGGATATAGTGATGGATTGTCACCTCAAATCGCTTAGCATCCGTAGCAGTTACAAGCTCTGTAAGCTGCTCACCATTAAGGTCATAGCTAGGACAGATGGATTGCAGCCCTTTCTCAAAAAACCAACTTGCTGTGAGCGAATTAGTGACATTAAGGCTAAAATCGCCAACTAGTTCAATGCCGGTTCCTCGCATGTGCTCTATAGCACCTAGGTTACGCACTAATACGCGATCAGGTCTGAGTCGCTCGATAACCTTAAGATGCGCAAGCTCTCCAGGCTTTAAGATCCGAGTCGTGGCGATACCAACGCGATAGCCCAAAGCTCGTACCCGTTCGACCGCTGGACCGTACTCCTTGCCGAACTCAAAATCGAGATACACCGTGTCAATCAACAATCCTTGCAACGAGTCGAGCTGCGAAACCTCCCTGACTAAGAGATTTAGCGTCGGAATAATGGATAAATTAGTCGAGCTTGCCTCATTCTGCTGCGAGAGCGCTGCAACTAAATCTTCTGTTGAACAACTACTCACCGCAACGGTTGGCCGAGTCAAGCGCGCCTTAGTAAGCTTATCTGTTATGATACACCGCAGCTCCTTTAACTCACGTGAGTGAATAAAACATCGACCAGCTAGCTTAAAATCACAATTATCAAGTACAAATACAGTACCTCCAAGCGATCCAAGCTCACTCCGCACGCTAGCCTCTGTAAGCGGAGCGCGCTCTGCCAGAACAAGCAATTTTTGCGATTGCACCTCTACCGAATTGCCATCTATGTCAGAAGCCTTTACAACAAGTGGCTCACCAACAGCTCCCGTCACAACTACAGAGATCGGTATACGCTTAAACAGGTGCTTATCAGCGAAACTACGCTCTAACTCACTCTGCACTTGGGGCGATGCATTAAGATACGCCTCCATTCCGACACGAATTTTTCCCGTTAAATCACTATCGCGAGAAAATCTTAGCAGCAATAGTTTGTTCTGATGCTGTGTGCTCTTTCGTTCCACCCC
Source organism: uncultured Bdellovibrionales bacterium (assembly GCA_964655155.1). Lineage (GTDB taxonomy): Bacteria > Bdellovibrionota_C > UBA2361 > UBA2361 > OMII01 > OMII01. The sequence continues at coordinate 3,079 of CAZZLV010000072.1, read as the reverse complement.
ATAAACCGCCCCACCGCATTCAAATCCTGTAGCCGGATCGCGAAACACCACGCCATCTCCAGCAACGATAGGTTCCAATGACCGCACTACAACACCCCTTCCATCGATCGCCTGGACCTGACCAAGCGCTAGGCCGTGATGACTACTGATTCCTGGATTCACCAGTATTTGGTGATTTACACCATCAAACCAACCGTTAAAGAATCCACGCGAGTACACTCGCGCCATGGTGCGCACAGCCTGGTGGGTCTCTGAGTCTGTGAGTGCTCCGATGCTCTTGCGTTTATAAGATCGCGCAGCGCTGGCCACGTATGCTGGTGATTTTAGGCGCCCCTCAATCTTAAACGAGTCAATACCGATCGCAACTAAGCGCGGAATATCCTCTAGTCCGCATAAATCCTGAGGAGAAACGAGGTATCGCCCCTTATATCGCTCACGCTTGTCTTGATCAACTATCTGACCATCAACTATCAGGTCATACGGAAGCCTACACGATTGCGCACACTGACCACGATTGGCACTCCTTCCCCCGAAGCTCTCGGAGGTCAGGCACTGGCCAGAGTACGACACGCACAACGCTCCGTGCACAAAAACTTCAAGCTCTTTATCGGTCTGACAACGTATACTTTCCATCTCACGGATAGATACCTCACGGCCGAGTACGTAGCGCTTTATACCCAGATTGTGAGTTAATCTGATGGCCTCGGCGCTGGTTATGGTCATCTGCGTTGAGGCATGCAGCACCTGGTTGGGCGCAATCGCCCGTATAGCACGAGCGAGCCCGATATCCTGTACGATAAAAGCGTCAGGTGCTAGGGGTAAAACCTCTCTAAATGCGAGCAGCGCAGCGTTAAGTTCGCGCTCAAAGATAAGAATATTAAATGCCAGCAACACCCGCACCCCGTACAGGTGAGCGTAGTCAATCATCGCCTTAAGCTCGTTAAGCTCAATCGTTGGGGAACGCCCTCTAGCGTTAAATCCCGGCATCCCCAAATACACCGCATCGGCCCCGTTGTGGATCGCCGCGCGCAGCATATCCCAGTCACCAACTGGCGCGAGGATCTCGGGATAACGGTAGGGTAAAGAGCTTTGCATAAGCCTTTAGTGTGCCCTAGCGAGCACTTGTTGTCTCTATCGGGCGGGGTCGCAAAGCTTCACCTCAAAGCTTCTAGACACATCTTCTCTAGTTTTATCAATATCTTAGCATAAATTATCGGCCGAAGCAGATGTTTCAGCCTGCCGCGCCCTAGCGGCCAAGCACCAAGCTATCAATGAGATTTATACACTTTCTGCTGCTTTCTCTCGACGTAGGGGTCTAAGATGTGAGAACCTGCGAGAGAACGTCTTAAAGATATATAGGCTTTGCGTTCTTTTCGAGGAAACTATGGGAAATAAATTATACGTAGGAAACCTGTCCTACGCAATGCAGGATCGCGATTTGCAAGAGCTTTTCGCGGAATATGGAACAGTAACGTCAGCTAAGATCGTTAGCGATCGAGAGTCAGGGCGTTCAAAGGGCTTTGGATTTGTTGAAATGAGCACTGATGCAGAGGCTCAAGCCGCAATCACAGCGCTCAATGGGCAAGAGCTTAACGGCCGTGCTCTAACCGTCAACGAGGCCCGTCCGAAGGAAGACCGCGGTGGCGGTGGCGGAGGTCGCGGCGGATACGGTGGCGGCGGTGGTGGTGGCGGAGGCTACCGCGGCGGTGGACGCGACAGTCGCGGCGGCCGAGGTGGTGGTGGCGGAGGTCGCTACTAAAGCCGTGACCGAGACGGGTGGATATCAGCCCGTTATGTCCAAATATAGGGGCCACTTCGGTGGCCCTTTTTTTTAACCCTGCGAGAGTGATTGACGTCAAAAGCCCTGCCAGTTTTACTGGCACGGACTTTTGCAGATCACTGTAGTCGAGTGCTATCTTGGCTCGCCTAGCCATACTGATTCATCTTTTCAAAAATTGTAACTACTCAGCACGTGCATCGACTGTAGCGTTAGCCCCTATTAACGGGCGGCTTTGCGGAGCAAAGCGGGGTGGAAAGATTAACTACTCACCCAAAATACTGCATCCCCAATCAGGGGATGACAAGAAAGAATGAACAACGAAATGGCGATATTGAAACATGAAGCATGAACCACAACGTTTAATGACAACAGCTCGCGACCAACACTCCTGGTTTAAAGTTACTCAACAGGATTGCGGCCTCTTTTCAATCGGCGAGCCGGGACACTTCGAGGAGGTATTCTGCTTCCTTCTAGTTGGAACTGAGTGCGCGATCCTGATCGATTCCGGTATGGGTCTATACAGTGTTACTAGCGCTGTGCGCGATGTGACAAACCTTACATGCAGTGTTTTCAACACCCATTCTCACTTTGATCACGTCGGCAGCAACTCTGAGTTCCAGAAGATATGGATGCTTGATCACCCGAACAATCGCAAAGCAGCTCTGCAAGGCTTTTCTGCTGAGTCTTTATTGCCTTGGATTACCACGGAAAAATTTTGGGGCAAAATTCCCGATGGAATGCAGCTGCCCTATGAGATCGCTCACTTTCCGCAAGCGCAATTCTTTAAAAACAGGGATGTATTACGAAATGATCCCTTCGAATTAACGGTCATGCACACACCAGGGCACAGCGACGACTCTGTGTGTTTTTACGAGCCGCATAAGGGCTGGTTGTTTGTTGGAGATCTGATATACGACGGGCCGATCTACATAGAGCAGAGAGGTGGCCTCGCAAAATATCGGAGTTCGATTGATCTGATTGCATCTCTTTCAGGGGTAAGAAAAGTCCTCTGTTCACACAACGCTTGTGAGGCTTCTTTGGCGATTATTAGTCAGATCAAGCAGGTCTTGGCTACAATAACTACAGATGAGCTCGAGTCAGAAGTGCACATCGGTGGTCGCCTAAAGCTGATACCTGTTTAACCTAAATTCGGCAGTTAAAGCGTCTTTCAAAAGTCATCGGCGATATTACGGCTCTTGAACCTAAAAAGCGTCGTTTTCGGGCCCGCAACTGCCGGATTTAGGTTTAACCACCTGTACCATTTTGGTTCACCTTAACTGCTCTTTTTAGGTTGAAAAA
>CAZZLV010000071.1:0-10374 GCA_964655155.1 uncultured Bdellovibrionales bacterium | reverse complement strand
TATCGACGCTGGGTGTACCACTATGCAGTCAATCCCTGCCGCGACAAGCTTTCGGTGCAGCCAAAAACCGCTATACCCTGCCTCGTATGCCGCGCGAACGCTTGCACCACCAAACTGCTTGGATACCAGCGCGATTACCGCCTCAAACGTTCCAGGCATCCGACACCGCTTAACGACAATCCCGTCGCAGATACAACTCGCAACGAAAAACTCCCTGTGAACATCCAATCCAATGAACACCGACTTACCTTCGTAACTGGTTGTTTTCATATCCCTCTCCTCTCAAAGTAATTCCTAGCCTTTAGTGATGGACTGAAAACAATACTGGCGCTTGCGCCGAAAATCGCATACAATTTAGGCGTATGTACCAGAGACTATGCAAGCCACTGTTATCACGCAGCTTTTTTCTTTTTGGTGCTCGTGGTACTGGCAAAACCCGTCTCCTACAGTCGCTGTTTAAAGACCATGAGTCAGTGCTGTGGATCGACCTACTACGTCAAGGAGAGGTGCTTCAGTTCCTTCGGTCAACAAACGAATTGAGGGCTCGTCTCGATGGGCATACAAAGCCTCCCAGCTTCGTGGTCATTGATGAGGTGCAGCGTGTGCCGAGTCTACTTAACGAAGTTCACTCTTTAATTGAGGAGCGTCAGCAAAAATTTGCTCTAACCGGATCGAGCGCAAGGAAACTTCGGCGAGGCGCGGCTAATCTGCTCGCCGGGAGGGCACTGCTTAACCACTTATTCCCGCTTACGTGCCAAGAGCTCGGCAAGGATTTCTCGCTTGAGGGAGTGCTTCGCTGGGGATCGCTTCCTGCCGTCATCAATGAACAGGCCCCAGACGTGCGGAATGCTGTGCTACGGACCTATGTGGACGTATACCTTCGGGAGGAGATTCGTGAGGAACAGCTTGTCAGAAACCTAGATCCCTTTGCACGCTTTCTTGAAGTCGCCGCTCAGTCGAATGGCCACATCCTAAACTTCTCAAAGATAGGGCGTGAGGCCGGAACAGATTCAAAGGGCGTGGCTCGTTACTTTCAGATTCTTGAGGATACTCTCCTTGGTTTCTTCCTTGAGCCGTATCACTCATCGATTCGCAAGCGACAACGCCAGCATGCGAAATTCTATATGTTTGATACCGGAGTAAAGCGCGCATTAGAAGGAAGTTTGCGAAGTGAGCTGTCACCCCAAACGTACGAGTGGGGGAAAGCCTTTGAGCACTTGGTCATCCTCGAAGCACATCGGTTAAATGCATACCTACAGTCCGATTATAAATTCTCTTACCTTAAAACTCAGGGTCAGTTAGAGATCGACCTCATAGCAGAGCGTAGGGGCGAGCCTACGTGGGCAATCGAGATTAAGTCGGCTTCCGAAGTTGACATTGTGCTGTTACGCCGACTCAGAGATCTAGCAGCTTCCATACCCAACTCTCGACCTGCAATCTTTTGCACCACGGAACAACGCAAAATAATCGAGGGGGTTCTTGTGATACACTGGGAGCAAGGGATCCGTGAGCTTTTTTCTTAGCGCTCATTTTCAAGCAACTTTCCCTGCCGAACATACGATTATCTTAAGCCCGCGTACGTAGGGGCGGGCGCATAAAACATTTATATAAGGAATTATATAAGGAATAACTATGAGCTACTCAATCTCAAACTCGACACCTTTCTCCGGTATTAATTGGAACAACTACGAGAACCGTCCGGTAATCAACGAGCGTTCTCGCTTCTGCTCCGATTCCCAGCAGGATAACCCGCGGGCAAAATGCTGCATGGATGGTTACTCAATTGAGGCTGTCCTTGACGAGATTGCACAATCACCTGAGCGCGATTTTCTATCGGGTTACCCATGCGTCAACGGCATGGAGCTATCGGGGCTAGCCGATCGAGCTGGCTTCGTTGATGAATTCAACGAAGCCGTCCCCGCTAAAACGCAGCCGCCACAATATTCGTGCGATCCAAAAACTATTCAAGCGCTACAGCGTCTCGTTGAGGCATTACCAGTTAAATTAGGCGACGTTACCTCAGCTCTCCCCGATTTGTGTAAGGCTGCCGTGGGATTTATCACAAACTTCAGGAAGTAACACTATGAGGCGACGCCAGCGCCTCGTACCGGATAGGGTCCCTCTAGGTCAAAAACTGGTCGCTTGCCACTGCCATCCCAGGGGAGACCATACCCCTCTTTGATGAGGTAGGCGGCAAGCGATTCCCCCGATGATAAAGTCACATCCGCCAACCATCGTCCGAATTTTTCGGTCTTAGTGCTTGTAAGACGCACCACTGAATGAATAGGCAAGACCTCCTCAAGCTTCGCTTTAGCCTTACCACCCATCTCCCGCTCTATGCCAGAGATCTCAGGCGCCGAGTATCCACGTATTCGGAAACGTTGCCGACTAATGGTATGAAAGCCCAGATCAACATCGGCATCAAACGTATCGCCATCCACAATTCTCATGATAGTTGCTTGATACTCGTACATAATCAGTTACCTGGTATACGGTGGACGTGCCGCGCACGCTAAGAAACAGGCTACGCCTCCCTCGATAATACCCTCTACGCGGGTTGCATCAATAGGCTCCTCGCTTCAGAATCCGACCCTGGATGTATTGTCGTCTTTCCCAGCTATCATGGCGAGTAACAAGCCCCTAGAGGAGCGACTCTTTGCAGCGCTTCAACGACTGACCGAGTTGAGTCAAGAGAACTTCTCACTACGAGCTGAGAATGTGGCGTTAAGAAGTCGCTTGAATATGCCAGTTCATGGCTCAAGGGAGCCTTCGGGCGCGGCGGACCCGGGTCTTGATGAACAACTCAAGTCTGCGTGCGATGCACCAAGCACCACCCTATCAAAATCTGAGAAGGTGGCCATTTTTCGAGCCCTCTTTCGAGGCCGCCAAGATACCTACCCTCTCCGATGGGAGAACTCTCGAACCGGTAAAGCGGGATATTCTCCTGCAATAGAAAACAAGTGGGAGTACCTGGAGGCAAAACGCGGGAGAGCTCCCGGAGTAGAGCCTCGGTATCTCCCCGTCACGGATGAAGTCATTCAGCATCATTTAGAGGGTCGGATCATTGCGGGCGTGTATCCCCTGCTCAGCGATGACACGTGTTGATTCTTGGCTGTTGATTTTGATGAAAGCTCCTATGAGGATGACGTGAAAAGCTCTCTTACCACGTGCGGCGAGCTTGAAATCCCAGCGTATTGCGAGCGGTCTCGGTCATGTTGTGGTGCGCATGTTTGGATATTTTTCGAATCGCCTGTTCGAGCAGCTTTGGCTCGTCAACTTGGTTTCTGCATTCTAACCAAGACCCTCGAACGCAGGCACCAAATCAAACTGGCGTCCTATGATCGCTTCTTTCCCAATCAAGATACTCTTCCTAAGGGCGGTTTCGGAAACCTCATCGCTCTGCCTCTCCAACGAGAAGCGCGAACAAGAGGAGGCTCAGTATTCCTGCACAGCGATCTCTCCCCTGTCGATGATCAGTGGGGATTCCTGCGTGCCGTCGAATGCCTTCCTCTCTCAAGAATAGAAAATGCCGTCGATCGGGCCATCCACCAAGGCAATCTCATCTCAGTGCCGACACCATCATTTGATGACGCACAGTCAGAAGACCCGTGGCTGTTACCGCCGTCGCGCAAGCGTACGATGCCCGAAATCGAACAACCTTATCCAAACGCTTTGCGGGTCGTTCGCGCCAATCTCCTCTATATCGAAAAGGCGGGCCTCTCTTCAGCTCTTCTCAATCGACTCAGGCTTTTGGCAGCTTTTCAAAATCCCGAGTTCTTTCGTCACCAAGCGATGAGGTTGCCAGTATTTAACAAGCCTCGAATCATCGATTGCTCGAATGATTCACCCAAGTACCTCTGCCTCCCACGCGGATGCCTGGAGTCCGTTGAAGCTCTGTGCCAAGAGCATGCAATTAACCTTACGGTAGAAGAGCAACGCACAGAGGGAACGACCATTGTTACTCGTTTTATCGGAACACTCCGCCCTGCTCAAGAAGAAAGTGCGCGTGCACTACTCTCTCGCGACATAGCCCTCTTCTCGGCGCCGACAGCATTTGGCAAAACCATACTTGCTGCAAACCTCATCGCGGCTCGCAGCGTAAACACCCTTGTCTTAGTTCATCGACAACAACTGATTGACCAATGGCGTGAGCGACTCTATTCGTTCCTAGAGCTCACCCCTAAGTCGATCGGTCAGATTGTTGTAGACGAGTGCCACCACATCTCAGCTTTTAGCTTTGAACAGGTCCTCAAGACCTGTAAGGCGAAATATATCCTCGGACTGACCGCGACCCCCAAGAGACGAGACGGGCATCATACCATTATCCTCATGTACAGCGCACTCCTCACCTCGAATACTGCTCGCCACAGGTCGATACATCGGTGAAGGCTTTGACGACGCTTCACTGGATTCTCTCTTTCTCGTTTTACCGATCTCCTGGACAGGGACCCTGCAACAATATGCCGGGCGCTTACACAGGCACCACAAGGATAAAGCCAGGGTCGTTGTGCACGACTACGTGGACCACAAAGTCCCGATGTTGCAGCGCATGTTTCGAAAGAGACTTCGAGGGTACAAGGCCATGGGGTATGTAGTCTTGGGATGATTAACCTAAATCCGCTTAATCATCTCCAACACTAATGACATCGCATCGTCAAAGGACTGAGAGGCCCCTGACAGACGCCACAGCCGAAGCCCATCCGCGACGGCTGAATCAAAAAGGTGGTCAAGACAAACTGATATGGCACTCCCTGTTGCCTGCGAGATTCGCTAATCGCTCAGTAATCGCCCGCTTCTTCGGACTACTCACGCCTCAAAAAGTATCGTGCGAGCTACAGAATCATTAAGGATGGGACACATCCCCCGGATACAAGCGAGGAAACCACGCCGATACAACTTCGTGCGAAATATGTAGCTTCAGTGGAGCACGCACGGATTCAGCAGTGACAAGCTCAAGCTCAATGAGCCTAGAAACAATGCTCCTAGCCTGTCGCTCTTTGTACCCGGTTACTTCTGTCACTTTCGCCCGCGGTAGAGCTCCCAGGAGAATTACCTCGCGTAAGACTTCGAACGATCCCTTGGGCATTACCTTGCGCTCCACCTGTTCTGCGCAATACCGGCGCACGCGATCAAGCAACCCGGCTGGCTCAAGGATCTGGGTCATGAATCGAACCTGATCGATGCACACCGTCAGAAAGAACTCACAGAACTCTATCAAACCACGCTGACTTAAACTTCCCCTGCCGTCCGTGTCGACCTCTCTCCAACTGTCAGCGTCGGCTAGTCGTGCTTTATATTCAGAGACATTCCGCGCAAGCCCGCGAGAAACAGACCAGAGAGCATTCCCGACTCCCAGACTCTTGAGAAATGCGTGGCTAAAAAGCCTCGCGACTCGTCCGTTACCATCAAGGAAGGGATGAATCCACAGGAGCCTATGATGTGAGGCCGCGACAGCGACGATCTGCATCACCCGTGAGAGGCCATCCACTCGGTACCGATCTTCAAACAACCGCATGAAGCCATCTAGCCCCGATGCCACCGGAGCAAGGTGTGCACCAACAAGCACATCGCTCCTTCGAAACTCTCCCGGTACAACCGTCTCCTCTTTGCCGGTTTTCGGGTCTCGATTCTTTAAGGTCTCGGCAGGCAACCGACTGCAGAACTCTCGGTGTAACCAAAGGATGTACTCTGCACGCGGAACCGCGAGCGCACTCGGCGCCTGGGAATCGATCATCGCCTGCACCTCAATATGGGCGAACGCCTCAAGTTGCAAGTCGCGCTTGTTGGGTTCGCTTGAGTAGTCCCCCTTAAGCGCTCGTTCAATCTCAACGGGGTGTGTTTGATGTCCCTCTATCAAATTGCTGTAGTAGCAGTTCATGGAGCGAACGAGTGTTGAAACAGCGCAGACGGTCTCTTCGGATAGCTTTCCGGCTAAAGCGGCCGCTACTGATGCAAGCTCCACCGCTAAGTCTTCAAGCACCCGTGTACCCTCGGGAGGTAGTAAGGGTTCCATGAGACGGGGATTTTCCAATCGTTCCATAGGAATGCACAGGCTTAGCAAGCGGCAGTATTGCCGCTAAACAGGCCCAGTATTATGATGCTACATCAACAACTTAAGCTAATCAATGCCTAAATAATTGCCGTTACTTTTGCCGCTTTGCACGGACGACTGCGGTACGAACGGCCAGATCCTTAATAAAGGTCTGTAGGTTGGTGCTCTTGTAGATACCCACAGTATCTATAGGAGCACTTTTAAACCCTAACTCCGCACCGAATTAGGTAACAGCAACCTCGGAAATTAGTTAATTCTCAGTAAAAATGGGCTTTCCTAGCTCGCAGATATAAGTTATACTGTTACCTACGTAGGTAACAGTATGACAATACCAAAATGGGTAAAAAAATTGCGACAACCGAAGACCGAAATCAAAGAGATCGGTGGGCGATACTACGTCTATGAAGTATCGAGTGTCTGGGACCCGCAGCTAAAGCGAACAAGAAAGGTCAGTGGTAAGGTATTGGGTAAGATCACCAAAGAGCAGGGATTCGTTAAGAGAGAGTCATACAATCAGCCAGCTATCAAGCTTCCTGTGTTGAGCAAAGAGTACGGCGCAACGGTTCTTCTTGAAGGAATGATGTCTGACTCAATTCGCCAGCTAGAGAAGCTATTCCCCAGCGAGTGGCAACAAATAGTTGTTGCAGCCTATGCGCGATTGGTTCACCAGAGCCCCTTGAAGAATATCGAACTTCACTACGAGCATAGCTATCTAAGTGAGAAATTTCCAGATATCGCTACGGGTAGCAAGGTCATTGAGGGCACAATTCAGCAGCTCGGCAAAAAGCGCGAACAGATACGAAAATTCTTTGCTTCGATTAAGAACCGAGGAGAGTACGTACTGATTGACGGCACTCATATCCTTAACAACTCCAGCGCAGAGCTTTCGGAGATTAGATACAGCGCAAGCAAGGCATATCGACCGCAGGTCAACCTGCTGTATATTTTCGAAAAAGAGGGTCACTCACCACTTTATTACAGACTGCTCCCAGGGAATATTCGGGAGGTCAAATCCTTTCAATTGTCGCTTAAAGAGAGCGGTTTATCGAATGCAGTTATAATTGCAGACAAAGGATTTTACTCTAATGCAAACATTCAGGAGCTCGAGGACAATCAACTATCATATATTATCCCTCTGCAGCGCAGCTCTAGCCTTATTAACTATAATCCACTACAGCCGCTCGATAAGAAGAACTTATCGGGTTACTTCACATATGCAAAACGCACCATTTGGTACTCGACCAACAATAAAGTAACTCTATTTCTCGATGAGGAGTTAAGACTAGCCGAGGAGCGGGACTATCTCAGCAGAATCGAAACACATCCTGAAAAATATTCATTAGAACTTTTCCATGAGAAGCAGCACACGTTCGGCACCATGGCACTTATCTCGAATATCTCCGGCTCAACTCCAGAAAAGCTCTACTGCCAATACAAATCACGATGCGCGATAGAGCAGCTATTCGACTCATTCAAAAATCTCCTTGCTGCCGATAGAACCTACATGAGAACCGACGAGGGTCTGGAGGGGTGGATGTTCATCAACTTCATCGCTCTTTCCTGGTACTACAAGATATATGCTAAGTTGCTCGAAAATAACTTGTTAACACATTACTCGGTCAACGATGTCCTCCAGCGCGCCGCTAAGATAAAAAAAGTGCGCATTAACAACGCCTGGTTCACTTCAGAAATTACAGCTAAGACTCAAAAATTATTGACCGCTGTAGCCTGTCCTGTTACCTAATTCGGTGCGGAGTTAGTGATTAATAGTTGCTGGTGCCGGTAGTGCTCACGGGCGCTCAGTTGGAGCTCTTCCGCCCTAACAGCGATGGGGATGACAACCTAGCCAACGCGATTATAGCTGTTGACTTGATGGCCCAGAACGGTGTGGCTGATGTCATGATTATTTTCGGTCGTGAGTTGCTGCTCGGAAGCGCAGCTCTTAAGATATCGGAAACTGAGCTTGATGCCTTCTCCTCTCCTGGAGTAGCAGCGATCGCCAGGGCGACATCGCAAGGAATGCGGATATACAATCCTATAGTGGCACGGGTTCCAGATTCCAAAAACAGATTGATCCTCAAACAGCTATATCATTCAAGGAAGGAGTAGAGGGCTCCATCCGCCAAGTTTGTCTTGAACATGCCCTCAAACGAAGCTGAGCCTGAGAATAATTTCTCAAGCTCGATAGTATTCCTGTCGTTTCAGCCAGGCATGCATCCGAGTGTCCTTCGCAAAGCTATCGATGATCCCTCGACTTTAGCGGTTGTCATCCGGTCTCTCGGAGCTGGTAATATCGCGACACAGGGACGCGGTCTTCTCGAGTGCGTTCGATATGCTGTTGAGGAGTACAACCTTCCGATTTTAATCGCGAGCTCCTTTCCGGGCGGGAACACCGCTTTTAACAAAGATGAGTCTGGAAATATTGCGGTGCGTGCTGGGGCAGTTCAGGTAGGTAGTCATACTGAGGCGTCTATCGTAGTGAAGCTGCATTGGTTGTTAGCTAATCGGTACGTTGAGGATCTGCCGGGACTTGCAAGGTATATGCAGTCGAGCTTTGTCGGTGAGCTTGATGGGGTTCATGCTGTGATCAACCAAGCGCCTAATATCCTGCCGGTTCATCAGGTAGCGCCTCGCAATGAATCACTCAGTTTCGCTAACAGGATTAAACGGCTGCCTCGTGCTGGTCAAGAAGGAGCAAAGACTTCCCGCGCGTCCGATGCCGTATAAGGCTCGCGTGCGATGTAACATGAATGACGTCACCAGGTAGGTACCGATAATAGGCGGCGGTGTAAGTGGCGTTACAGTCGGCATTGTGCTGCGCCTTCTCAATATCCCGACGCGAATTATCTGCAGGCACTGGATAGAGGACATCGACGCTAATCCGGCATGGCTTGCTACAGAGCCACGATTTGCGTCTCAGTATCCTGCTGCAAGTGTTATTGCTCACACGGTAGAGATCGGTGATCCACTGTGGCATGCCCGATGTAATCGACACATTTTTGACGCTTTGATTCCCTGCGCAGCAGCGGGCTTGAGAAGGCAACGTCATTATGAGGTTTTCGAGGCGCCCACCCAGTGTTCGGAAGAGATAGCCGAGATGCCTGAGTTCGACCTGCTGCCTGCTGATGGTTCAGGTGATGGAGGCGCGCCAAGACGTTCCGATACAGCGACTATTTTTGGTTGGAGCTTTCAGGTCGTATTCGCGGAGATGCAGAGATATCGCCGCTTCATAGGAGAGCTTTACCGAGCGCTCGGTGGCACGGTGGACCGAGGGCGCTACGCGACATTATCCGAGATACTCATGCCAGGAGCTGAGACGATTGTGAATTGCGGGGGCGCCTGGGGGCCGGGGCTCATTGGCGACCCAGAGCGTTCACGCTTCGTCCAAGGATCGCTTGTCCGAGTGGATGTTGGCGGGATACTTCCGCGAAATCGTACTACCTCAGAGATAGTCAGTTACAACTATCATCCGACTGCGAGTATTTACAGTGATACAAAGGGCGCTCCTGCAGACGTGTATTTTTACCCGCGAAGCGACGAATTGCTCCTCGGGGGCACACGACTTGAATCAGTTGAGCTAAATGCAGATGACTCGCGGGCAGTTGACGGGCTCAAGGCATGGAGTGGCGAGCGTTGGACTAAGGAAACGCTTGAGCTTCGCCAGATCGCTAATCCACAAAGGGTCGAGCTGGTGCCAGCACCGATTATCACTCTCAATCGTGAGTTGATATTGCGGCTGACGGGCCTTGATATAGCGACATACCCGAAGTCGGTGATGACTGGCTATCGTCACAAACGTACAACAACGCGACTTGATCAATCGGTCCACGATTCCACGCGAATTGTGCACAATTACGGGCATGGAGGCGCAGGGGTAACGCTGTCCTGGAGCTGTGCAATCAAGGTTGCTTCGATGGTTCTAGGGCGTAGCATCTCCGCGGACGAGATTAAGGCCCTCTTAGAGCCACGTCTTCTCGGCCCGTTTGTCACCTAATCCGGCCGACGTAAACATTTAACAACGTGCTTGATTCCTCCCATAAGAGAACGCTATAGCCCGACGCTATAGCCCGTTTCATGAAACTGCGTAGCGAGAGCGCCGAGAATGGTGATTTTTCGGGCCCGAAGGGCGAATTCAAAAATCGCGGTTCGGGAATGAATGGTCGGGGCGTAATCGTATCGAGATACCTTCCGGTCCGAAAATCGATTTTTGGAGCGAAAAAGCGCCATTATCGGCGCTCGCAGCAGCAGGCTTCGTGAAATATGCGGGCTCGGGAGTTGCCATGCTCCAGAGAACGGATTATGGCTCTTTATATCAATTGACA
>CAZZLV010000070.1:0-10396 GCA_964655155.1 uncultured Bdellovibrionales bacterium | reverse complement strand
GCCGGAAAGCTTTTGCTTACACGGATTGCTGCCATGCTTTCTAAGCTTTGCCTTTCAAGGGCGTGTGACCACACTTCTTCGGGTACGATCACGTTTACGTGCACGTGCATGTTCACGTCCGAAAACGCCAATTCTACCCACTCGATTCCACGAAGAGCCTAAGTTATTATGCTTGCTTATTAGGTAAGAACCTGAACTTAGTTGAGTATTATTTCTTGTCATTCCCTGATTAGGGACGGCGTATTTTTGCTTAAACCGCCCTTCAATAAGGGCGAACTGTACGGTTGCTGCATTTGCTGAGGAATTACCACTTAGCTTGATTACAATCTTGTTGAAAGGTCGCCCAGACCGTAGAATCTGGGGAGTAAAAAGAACTTATCGCAAGTGACAGAATTGTGATGACAGAATTGTGCAGCGAACTTCGGGACTTGGCAGTTCACCGGCTCGTGATTTGGCAAACCGCTAAATTGTTCCACTATATATCATCCTAAATTCAGCAGTTGCGGGTCTGAAAATGGCGCCTATGACTATGATCACTTTGTCCTTTGAATTTTCGGTGCTCACCCTGACGATGCCAGGGGTGCGCTTCCGAAAAGTTCAAAATACCTCGTGCTTTTAGCCATCTGCACCATTTTCGTCCGCCTTGACCGCCGAATTTAGGATCATCTTTCAGCGCCTTGTATGACAATTAAAAATCCCCTCACTGTTCGAACTTCAACCATCCCGTTCTCCTCGCTCGATGCGAATCAGATCCTGCCTGCAATAGAGCAACTACTCGAATCAGCTTCAGCCGAGCTAGGAGCAATCAAGCAAGCCTCGGGCCCACGCACCTTCGAAAACACACTACTTGCGCTAGATAATCTGGGCCTAGACCTAGATTTCGCCATGGGTATCGTGTCTCATCTTGAATCGGTTGCCACAACACCAGCATGGCGTCAAGCATACAATTCAGTTCTGCCAAAGGTAACTGAATTTCGCTCCAGAATTGTGCTCGACGAGGGGCTCTGGGCAGCTCTTAAAGAGTTTGCCGAGACTCCTGAGGCAGCAGCTCTTAGCGGCCCCCGCAAACGCTTCCTAAATACAACCCTTGATTCATTTCGCCGCAGTGGGGCTGAGCTAAACCCGGCAAATAAAGCGCGCCTTGCCCAGCTAAACACAGAACTTGCTGAACTTACCAACACCTTTTCACAAAACACTCTTGATGCAACAAACGTCTTCGAGTACGTCACGAACAACTCGGCAGATCTAGCTGGTCTACCCGAAAGTGCACGCAATATGGGCAAATCATTAGCCGCCGCCAAAGGAATAGACGGTTGGCGCTTCACCCTCCAAGCCCCGAGCTTTTTGGCGATTATGACCTATGCTGATGATCGGACTTTACGCAAACGGTTCTACACAGCCTACAATACGCGATGTTCCAGTGGGTCTTTGGACAACCGAAAATGCCTATACCGGATCCTTGAACTGCGGGCTCAAAAGGCGGTCATGTTAGGATTCAAAGACTTCTCTGATCTTGTGCTATCCGACCGCATGGCAAAGAACGGCGCACAAGCCACCGAGTTCGTCGAAGAGCTACAGCGTCATATCGAGCCAAATTTTCATCGTGACAACACAGAGCTCTTTGATTTTGTTGCCAAAAATTATTCCATCAACAAAAACGAACTAGCTCCGTGGGATTTACCTTACTACGTCGAGAAGATGCGTAAGGCACTCTTTGATTTTGACGAGGAAGACCTGCGACCATATTTCCCGCTTCCGAGGGTTCTAGAGGGCTTATTTGCGATCGTTGAGAGGGTCTTTGGCATCTCTATCCTGGTAAATAAATCGCTACCTACCTGGGATCCACTCGTAACCGCTTACTCAGCGTTAGATACCAACACTAAGTCTCTTGTCGGACATTTTTATGCAGATCTCTTCCCTCGCGAAAACAAACGCGGTGGTGCGTGGATGGGCAACTTGCTCATTCATGCGCTGAGCGATGGCACCTCATTTCCACATATTGGCCTCATCGCCGGCAACTTCTCGCCTCCTCAGGGAGAGACGCCAGCTCTACTGACTCATGACGAAGTCACTACACTGTTCCATGAATTTGGACATCTCCTGCATTTGCTGTGTAACACAACCGAATTACGAAGCCAGTCAATGACCAATGTAGCATGGGACTTCATAGAACTTCCCTCGCAGATCCTCGAAAACTGGTGCTGGGATCGTGGATCACTTGACCTCTGCGCAGCCCACCACGTCTCGGGCGAGAAGATCCCTGAGCCGCTATTTGCGAAGATGCTTCGTGCTCGTAATTTTCGCAGCGCCTCACACCTAATGCGACAAGTGGGCTTTTCAACGGTAGACCTTAATCTCCATCGAGCCTATAACCGCTTAGATTGCGGCGACGTTGTAAAGCATGCTCGTTCCATACTCTCTCGATTCACAAGCATTCCACTGCCTGAAGATTACTCCATGATTCTCGCATTCACACATCTCTTCAGCTCGCCTGTTGGTTACGCAGCTGGGTATTATTCATACCAATGGGCAGAGGTGCTCGATGCAGATGCCTTCTCGCGCTTTCAGAGTGCTGGTCTCTTTGATTATGCCACAGGCATGGCGTTTCGAGATTTGATCCTGAGCCGCGGAGACTCTGATGATCCTGAGGTGCTCTTTAAATCGTTCATGGGCCGCAAAGCTGATATACGTCCACTCCTGGTTCGGTCAGGTTTGCTGCCTAATTATTGAAACCTCTTTAAGTAGAGCAACTCATGGCTTATTAGGGTTTCAACCTACATTCGGCAGTTACGGCGGATGAAAATGGTGCAGATGGCTAAAAGCACCAAGTATTTTGAACTTTTCTTAAGGCTTGAACCCTGGCACCGTCATGGTGAGCACCGAAAATTCAGAAGACAACGTGATTTTAGTCAGATGCGCTATTTTCAGACCCGCTACTGCCGAATTTAAGTTCAATACTCAAGAACTGTTGTGGCCTGCAGCGTGCGCGTGGTACCCTTCTTAGAGGGGTATGTGGGCATGACAGAAGGGGACTCAGTACAACCAAATACTCAATCAGAAATTAACCTCGGGTGGGGGACCGCTGCCGAACTTCTAAAACCCTTTGGCACAGTTGCTGCCAACTTTACCGAGGCCATTCGAGTACTCACAGCGGCCCATGCAGCTTCGGAACAGCTCTCTCCTGGCGGCGCAAATCACATTCTAAGACTACTGAAGAACGACACGCTCAAAACGACCTACTACTTTCTAACCAAGCAGTTTAAACCCTCTCTGCTTAGATCAAAACGTCAGATATTGCCACAAGACTTCTTGAACACTTTCGCTCCAATCGATCATGCGGCGGTGCTTACTCTGTGCTACCTCTTCAAAAATCTGGGTAAACTGGTTGATCGAGAGGAGTGGGAGTACGTGCAAACACCACTCTACGAGGCCGCTACGGTGGGAGGTCACATCGGTTTAACTGTTCCTCAGGTGGGATTCGGATTGGGACTTATGGCTCGTAGCCTGCGCTACATCGCATTCGCCCCGCTGATCCGAGAGAACCGCAAAGCCTTTAAGGAGTATCGGCAGCACCTGAAATCAAAAGACATCGCATTCGATGGAGACTTTGAGCAAAAAATGTGGCAATGCACAACCTCTCAACTCAGTGGGCTTATGCTGGAGCAGATGGGCTTTTCTCGCTCGGTAGCTTTACAGTTTGTTTCTGCTGCTGAGGTGAGTAAAAGCAATTCTGCAGGACAAAACAATAATCAAGCTGCTGAGCCTGATGTGCGCTTTGGCATACCTCTTCGACTTGCTGAGTGCATTATGGACGCATACATGGATGGAGAAGAGATTCCAACGGCAGCTCCAGGCTGGGTAGGACAGGAGATTACTCTACCAGCGGAGGTACGCGGCACTCTTTTAGCAGCTCTCAAAAACGCACCTGACGATTGCAATCGGATCGAGTGGCTAAATAAAACTAGCGCTGACCTTACACAAACTGAAACGCCTGAGCTCTTTACTGCTGCAAGCTAGTGCCTGAAAGCGCTGCTTATAAGACTCATGAACCCTACTCCATAACTATGCCAGACCATCCATCAGAAAATTTGATGCGCCGAGCTCTGGCGATCGCGGGTGTTTACACACGCACTGTTTTACCAAATCCAGCTGTAGGCGCTGTGCTGGTAGCCAATGGGACTGTTATAGGCGCTGGCTGCCACGAAAGGTTTGGGGGGCCACATGCTGAAGTGAATGCAATTCGCTCAGTGAAGGATCCTACCCTACTAGCTCAATCGACTCTGTATGTTACACTCGAGCCATGCGCGCACATCGGCAAGACACCACCGTGCGTGAACCTAATTTTAGCTTCCAAGATACCCAGAGTCGTAGTCGGTTGCCGCGATCCACACCCGCAGGTGTCCGGGCGTGGAATTGAGATGCTACGCGATGCAGGAGTTTCGGTAACGGAAAGCGTACTTCACGATGAGTGCGTTGTTGCTAACCGACGCTTTATTCTAGCGCATAAAGAGATGCGGCCTTATATTATTCTGAAGTGGGCTGAGACCAGCAACGGCTTTTTCGCCCAACCCAATAAGCAGCCGATTCAGATAAGTTCATTCCACTCCCAACAACTGCTCCACTACTGGCGCGGTCAAGAGATGTCGATAGCTGTTGGCCGCGAAACGGTTCTCACCGATAATCCAAGCCTAACTGTGCGCCACCTGCAACTGTATGAGCAATATGAACTACCGCCACGCCAACCAAGTCGAATCATCATCGGGCGGGCAGGCGGACTTCCGGACGATAGAGCGCTTTGGAATGCCGATGCTCAGACGATTGCATTTTTATCACCTAAAGACTCATTGACAAATTTAAAAAAAGGAGTGCTCGCGCTTCCATTGACTATTGAAGAGCCTTTTTTAATTCAGCTATGCCGAGCACTCTATCAGCATCAATTACTATCACTGATAGTAGAAGGGGGTGCGCGCACCCTTCAGAGTTTTATTGATAGCGATCTCTGGGATGAGATGCGAATATTTACGGCGCCGATGAAATTTAGCTCCGGCCTACCCGCCCCTACTCTCCAGCATCGACCTAAATGGACTACGACAAGCGGGCCAGACTCAGTTAAAATGTTAGCCCATCCCTCACTCGCAGCGCGTCTGGGAATAGCTGAGTCTGCGATTATTCCTCTACTAGCATCAGCCGTTCCGACTCGACACTATCATCAGCCAACGCACTCTGAATTGGAGTAAACTTACGCCTTCTCATCACACCTAGAAGGAAGCTGCGGTCATGGCGCAACGCATACGGGGAAAATCCAGCTTTTGCGCAACCTTGCAACGCTGCAGCATTATTGCGCAAAACGTAGGTAACTACATATCTTACGCCGTACTCCGCCGCCTGCTCGGCGATCATCGACATTGCGGCAGGCATGATCCCGTTGCCCCGATACGCAGGAGGAGTGAAAGCATACTCGAGGAGCGCCTCGTCCCTTGCTAGCAGCGGAAATCTGCCACAGAAATAACGCCGCACAAAATCATTCGAACTGAAGGTAAATATCCATTGCAAAAAACAGGGTCGATCACAGGTACGATCAACAGCCACGTACGGCGTTGCCACCCGTTCGGCAAGCAATGCAATACGGCGCACCTGCTCAAGGCGCTCTTTGCGAGTCATACTCCTATTTTGAGCACAGAACAGCCGAGGAATATCGTGTTCAGCGAGCATGCGTACTTGTATGGGAATCCGTGCTAATGGCGAGTAAAAAGGCTCTCGTAGATCGCGCCGCAATCCATATGCGTGCCACTCGCGGTAAATTTGACGCAATATGCGCCGATAAAGCTCCTTTTCACTCTGCAACCTAAGTTCTCTCCACAATCGCCCAATAGAGCTACCACTACCAAGCATATCTAACCCCCGAATGATACGGACTGCGGATCTCCTCGCATGCGGTGTCGTAACGATCTAATCTTAGGCGCAATACGCATCGTCAGAGCGTGGAGACATCGACCACGCATAGTTGAACGAAAGATGTACCAATTACGGTGCTCTATACACTCTTGAGCCCAGACCTGCTTCCATGGTGCTCGCGGGCCTAAAAATTCAAAGGTGTGTCCACCGTTAGCTGCCAGATCTCCAATTATGTGTTGCACCAGCAGATGCCCAGGAGCAAACGAAGAGAAATCCTCATCATACGCAACTTTTGGCGAGTAATAGATACCCTCCATCATTAAACCGAGATGCATCGAGATCGGCCTCCCATTTAGGCATAATGAATATAGACGCAGCTGCCCTCGTTGGTGCAGGGACTCGACTACAGATGAATAGAAACCTGTCGATTGGGCATTAGAAGCTATTGCACTCTGATTTTTACCCTTCCACCCAGACGACTCAAGCAACATAAATCTTGCAAGTGCGTCTTCATGGTCGGCGGTCTCAACACAGAAAGATACATCACCCTCTAGGCGTAATTTATCGAGCTTTTTAGCCAATCTTTTGCGAAACGTACCATAGCTCATCGGGCAGTTTTGATACGGATCACTTCCTGCAGGAGGAATACGCAACACAGGACTCCTTCTGGTAGGCCATGAACCAACTAGAAAGCCCTCGCTTCGAGCGCCACTGACAAGCAGCTCAAAACAACCATGTTCAGGCACATCCAGCGCCTCAATAACCTCCCACGTTCGATCTCCAGTTATTGTCTCCCAAGCTACTGCAGCAACTTCCTGGCGCTGTACTTCTTCAGCTATGAAGTCGAAGCGACACGAATGAATACCCGAGAGACTTGCAAGCACTCTAGCCGGCAATCCACCGAAGAATGAGCCTGTCCGCATCAGTGGCAAAATTGCAACCAGTCTAGCCCCATCGTTCACCGTGACAGTATAGGTTTCAAACCCGGATCCAAATGAACGAGCGAAGGCCAAAAACCACTCAGGCTGATAAAACGGCTGTGCATGGCGGCCCTTGGCCACGAGCGCACGCCAGTTAGCGACCAAATCTTCTGAGAAGGATTGATGGAGATTAGCTGTTATGGCTGGCATTGCTAAACGGTACACTGCTCTACAAAAGACGATTGCGCGGAGAAAGTCCCACTGCGATACACTTTACATATAGCGTTTTTCAAAAATCATGGGCTATTTAAACCTAAAAACGCTCTTGGAAAACGCTATCGATTCGCGGACGCGAATCAAAACAACAACCTATAGTGATTTACGGCAAAAGCCTTGCCAGTTTTACTGGCACGGACTTTTGCAAATCACTATAGACAGGCTCCACTGTAATAGATGCCAAGACTACAAGTGTTCCGGGCTATGTGAGCATGAGCTAGATTAGCCTCTAAAATCCGGCTAGCTCATCCGTGGCCTATATCGCTCATTTGTGATAGCATACCCCGGAAATATATTGGTAACTACTCAGCAAATTCCGCAAATGTAGCCCCTGCCACTATTAAGGGGCGGCTATGTTGCGGAACAAAGCGGGGTGGAAGCATTTACTGCTTTAGCAAAAAAAAATGCTCCGTCGACGATCTGTGGATGACAATAAATAAAACACCGCGAAATGGCTGTTTTTTTAGCAGTAAGTATGAATAATAACTTCAAAAACCGCTGAGCAGTTACATATTTTACATCGGAGTCTCCATGAGCGAGTCATATTTCTTGAATATTTCGGCAGCAGCGCCGGACCCAGTGCTCGGTGTAGCAGAGGGCTTCCGAGCTGACCCGCATACAGACAAAGTTAATCTCGGTGTCGGCGTATACCAAAATGATGATGGGCGTACGCCTATTCTCGAATCTATTAGACGGGCCACCGAACTGTGGATCTCCCGAGAGGATACCAAGGCATACCTTACAATTGACGGAGTCGCCGCATACAACTTGGGCACTCAGGAGCTGCTCTTCGGAAAGGATGCGGGTGTACTCAAAGACAAACGCGTGATGACGATGCAATCGATAGGGGGAACCGGAGCTCTACGCTTAGGAGCAGAGCTTGTGCGTCAATTCTTTCCGAGTTCGGTGCTGTATGTGAGTGATCCAAGCTGGGAAAACCATAAGATGCTGTTCCAAGGCTCAGGCCTCGCAGTTGGCTCGTACCCATACTACGACGCGAAGACAAATGGACTTAAGATTGATGAGATGCTCGCCGCTCTGCGTGCCATGCCGGAATATAGCACTGTGCTGCTGCACGCCTGCTGCCATAATCCAACAGGTGTAGATATAGACCTTCAAACGTGGGAAGCTGTGGCAGAGATCTGCTCAAAGCACCGGCTTATTCCTTTTATCGATTGTGCCTACCAAGGCTTTGCCGAAGGCTTAGAAGCAGATGCGCACCCGATCCGGTTGCTTGCTGACAAAGGGCTCACATTTATCGTTACTACATCTTATGCCAAGTCGTTCTCAATGTACCGTGAACGATGTGGCGCCCTTACCGTCGTAACCGGTTCAGCTCAGGAAGCAAGCAATGTACTCACTCAAATGAAGCGGATTGTACGCACCATCTACTCAAGCCCGGCATCTTTCGGAGCACAACTCATAGCAACTGTTCTGACAACACCAGAGCTGCGAACCATATGGGAGCGCGAGCTTGAAGAGATGCGGGTACGAATACTTAATATGCGCCACGCCTTCACCAGCACACTGCGTGATATGATACCAAACCGAGACTTCTGCTTCATCGAGAAACAGAGAGGCATGTTTTCATACTCTGGGCTTTCAAAGGATATAATCAGCATACTTCGCGAAAGATTCCACATTCATGCGCTGGATAGTGGTCGAATCTGTGTAGCCGCCATGAACACTCGCAACATTGAGCATATCTGTCGGTCAATAGCGACTATACTCAAGGAGCATTCATAAGATGTCGCCAGCTCGTTGGTGCAGCGCGCTAGCTATACTCGTAGTTGCAACATGCACATATACGCGAGCAGAGGTTCTCGCTCAGGGTGGTAACAGAGTATTCCGCGAGATATCTGATGACTTAGAGAGTGCTGTTGCGCTCATATCAAACCCGACCATAAAAGATTCAATTTTGGTAGCAGAGCGTTCCGGCCTTGTAAATGCGGTAGATACGCGCTCTGGAAGAACTCATAAGGTGATCGATATCGAGGCACTTGTGGGGTCCGCATCGCCGCGAGGTCTTATGAGCGTCGCCGCTCGAGGCTCTGGATCGGCACTCATTCTAGTGGTGGGCTACATGGATCCTCAAGGAGATCTAGTTGTTGGTAGCTTTATCATCACCGATCCGCGCAAGACCCTCGACGAAGACTCAATGACAGTTATCATTAAAATTGCGCGACTATCGCCGCATAAACTCGGCAGTTCGATCGCATTTGGGAGTGCTGGGGATCTCTATATCGCAACTAGTGCTGGCGAAGCCAACAACGATGGAACATTCACTCCGGACACAAATCCCGCCCAACTGCCTCAATCTCTCTTGGGCAAAGTGATTCGAATTAAACCAGGTGAAAGTGCTGGCTACTCAGTACCGGCAGACAACCCTTTCGCTAAAGAATCAGCGTTCCAGCCTGAGATATATGCTCTGGGATTTCGCGCGCCTTATTCAATATCGTTTGCGTCTCAGCGTAATCAGATCTTAGTTCTCGATACTAATGAGCACAACAACGAAATTAATTTAGTCGAGCCTGGGAGAAACTATGGATGGGATCTGCTTGATGGGGTCGAATGCCGCAGAAAAGATCGGCAGAAAGAGTGCGTCTCTAGCTCATACGCCCCACCGATTCTAGCACTATCCAAAACGAACTCAGACTCAACCCTGATTGGTGGCTTTTTATACCAAGGCGAACGTTATCCAGAGCTTAACCAGAGTCTTGTTTTTGCAGATAGCAGCTCAGCTAACATTTATGCAGCTAACGAAAATAGCTCTGGCATTTGGGAACACCGCACTATAGCTAAAATGCCACACGGTTCTATCACCGCAATCGGTCGTGGCAGCGACGGGGCGATCTATGCCGCTAGCGATAAAGGCACGCTGCTTCTCCTTCAATAAAAACCCGCAACTACTCACCGGTTTTAAACGTTGTGGTTCATGTTTCAATATCGCCATTTCGTTGTTCATTTTTTGTAACTACTCAGCAAATGCAGTAACTGTAACCTTAGCCCCTATTAAGGGGCGGCTTTGCGGAGCAAAGCGGGGTGGAAACATTAACCCTAAATTCGGCAGTTAAGGAGAACGAAAATGGTGCAGGTGGCTAAAAGCACCAAGGATTTTGAACTTTTCTTAAGGCTTGAACCCTGGCACCGTCAGAATGAGCACTCAAAAATTCAAAAGCCGCAGTGATTTTAGCCAGATGCGCCGTTTTCGGGCCCGCAACTGCCGAATTTAGGTTTATGTCTCTTAGAAAGAGGCTCTTCGTGGAATCGAGTGGGTAGAATTGGCGTTTCCGGACGTGAACATG
>CAZZLV010000069.1:0-10468 GCA_964655155.1 uncultured Bdellovibrionales bacterium | reverse complement strand
AGCCACCGAGACAGGAGGTTTTTCCGCTTTAGGTGGGCTGCTGTCGGAGGGTGAAAGCTAGTGGCGCCGCTGGTATCCTCGAAGTGCAGTTTTGTCGGCCACGCTGAGATCTCGTTGTTCTGAGGTAGTGGGGCTAGAGACCTAAAAAATTATTGAGCCTTCCCATGGGTATTGGCGCACATAATCCTATGCCTTGGTCCAATCGAACCTTGCAAGTCCAATAGACTGTGAAGCCCAAGATAACTCAAGATGCGGTGTATCTTTTGAACCGACTTCTAGTCTACGGATCAGACTCTGCATATGTCCGAGCGAAGGGTACATAAGTAGATCGAATTTTGATTTTGACTGACTACCATCCTGCCCGAAGGATCTAATTCCGCCGGGGAAAACAGCCAGTTCCTGCAGGATGTATTCCGAGAGATTTTCCTGACTCACAGGGTCGATTGGCTTTACTCTCTTGCCTACCATCTCTCCCACAATAACCCTGACAGCAGTTGCGAAGGTCTGATTCTCGGCATAAGTTTGTCGAATAATTTCAATATTAGTATGGTAGTTCGGCGAGGCCTCGCAAGCCTCTCGCCAGCGCACTATGCGTACATCTCCCCGGTCTTCATCGGGTAATAAACCTACTGCTGCTTTGATTCTATCAACCATTTCATCCCCAAGCCTTGCAGCGACCTTTCTTGCTCGGGTTTCTGAGTAACCGTCAGCATGCATCAAATTGATATAGTGCAATTCATCTCCAACTAGAGCTGCAACACTGCCCTCCCGGGCGAAACCTAATCCAAACCGCAGGCAATCGCTGATGTACGCAATGCATCCTTGTGGATTATTTTTATCTGCGTACAAACGATTCCCTAAGCTCACGCCGAGATAGGGATTAAAAGCACACTCTGCTAAATCCTGCACCGTAAGTGTATCGGATAGAGACACTGCAAGATCGCTGGCTTGCGCGGCTGTAGCTAAAATTGCACGTGACTGAGAATGACCTAACATGAACTAATGGTGACACAGGGAATGTTCCTAGTCAAAACCAAGCAAACAAAGTATCCCAGATTGGTTTTTTCCGCTGTAGGTCTGCTGCTGTCAGAGGGTGAACCTAAATCCGGCAGTTAAGTCGGTTGAAAATGGTGCAGGTTCATGAAGGTGCGAACTATTTTGAACTTTTCGGAAGCTTGAACCCAGTCGGCGCTCGACTGAGCTCACGCCGAAGTCACCGGAAGGTGATCTTAGTCAGGAGCACCATTCGGCAGATAAGGAGGAAGTAAATGATGCAGATGCTCAAAAGCACACGGTATTTTGAACTTTTCGGAGGCGCAACCCAGGCACGGTCAGGGTGAGCACCAAAAATTCAAAATACAAAGTGATTTTAGGCAGATGCGTCAGGTGTAGAGTCTACTGGGGGCATAACCAGGATGGGGGGGGGGGGGCAGAGCAGATTACTGGCAGCTTGGAGCGCTTGTGTTAAATTGTCGATTTTGTCTAGTATTTGCTGTCGTTCATCGCCTCTTCTCACCTGAGACCCGATGGAAAACGGCCAGGTTTGAAGATCACATAATACGTTCGCCACACGGCCCAGATAGTCACTGTCATTTTGGTATTGACCGCTTTCACCAGGAGGGCTTCCTGTAAGAACGTGCATCGCACCTGATGCACTTAAAGTCACTTCAACCAAATGTCTTTGATTGCAGAGCGCATTCCCAGCCAATTTGAAGTAGTCACCAATCTGAGTCCGGCTTTCGTCATAATTTTGTTCAGAAGTCACACGTACTTTCATATGTCGTGTAATTGCTAAACACTTATCAAAAACTTCCACCACAAAAGCGATTTTGTCATGGCTAATCTGAGAGAAGTCTGGTGGAGTGGATTCGCTCAAGTATTGCCTAAAATTCATAGCTTCTGTTGTATCTGAAGACTCCGATAACGCCGTCATACCACCTCCAACTCCTTTCTAGACCTCTCTAACACTCTAAACAACCGCCCGGAGCTAGTCAAATACGATATCGCTCACCGCCGAAGTCACCAAAAATTCAAAATACACAGTGATTTTGAGCAGATGCGCCATTTTCAGTGCTGCAACTCCAGTTTTTAGCTGCAACCCCCTCCACACAACTTTTCGATAATTGTTTCGATAATCACACCTGCTAGCAACACCTGCTAGCAACAGCTAGGCAGCCATAGCGTCTTTCAACCTAAATTCGGCAGTTGCGGGCCCGAAAACGGCGCATCTGGCTAAAATCACAGCGGCTTTTGAATTTTCGGTGCTCACCCTGACGGTGCCAGGGTTGCGCCTCCGAAAAGTTCAAAATCCTTGGTGCTTTTAGCCACCTGCACCATTTTCGTTCTCCTTAACTGCCGAATTTAGGATTATAGGCACCTACGCACACTTAAGCCTAATTCGGTATTTAAAGGAGCCATAATGAAGGTTCAAACACTCGGTAGCACGCCTATAATCGAGAGAGCCATTGAGAGTCTTAGCGCAGGTCATGGCTCATATAACCAAGGATGGTCTGATATCGTTAGCCGGATCGGTCACTACATACACAACGGTATCAAAACAGGGCTATCCCCATCAGGTCAGATCGATCAGCTATCTGACCTACTCAAACTACAGGTAGATGTGACGCGCTACCAACTGCGAGTTGAATTGGTCTCTAAGGTGTCTGAGAGCGCCGTGGCTTCAATCCGTAAACTACAACAGAACCAGTAGAGGTGCCGATGGTTCGCCCAGAGCTTCTACGCGCGGCATCAATACACGCAGAGGTTGCCTACCTGCGCGATCTCAAACATGTTGGCGATGCTAAGAGAGTTGCAGATCAGCACAAAGCTGCATTAGGCGATAAAGAGCGCAGGTTCTGGGCCGAGGCAATTAAGGCTCAAGTGCCTCCCACTCAAGCAGCTCTCGATCTTCGGCGCCAAATCGACCAGCCTCAGGGCTCTAGGCAGTTTACAGCGCAGCTTAATCGCATGCATAGCGCGCATTCACATCTTAGACAGGCTTACCGGTCACAACAAACCGCAGCTAAGCATCTGAGTGATGGCCTTAATACTCTCGCAGAATCTAAGAAGCGAGTTGAGATACTCGCTTCTCTTGTGGCCAAGGCTCAACGAATTCGAGCCAATCAAGTAGAGTCACGGCTCTCGGATGACACGATTGATCTGGTCACGACCTCACGAACACTTCTTCACTCGCGCGCTGCACCTGCCTCCATGCATGCGCAGACCGCGCAGATGTTTGTCGCTCAACCACATGCAGGCCATACGCAGATATCCGGTGTAAATCAAGTTGGCATCTCACATGTGACGTTCTCTAGAGGCCAGGGACAGCCGAAACTCTCACTGTCATGCGCCATAGTTGGGCGTGGAGCCCTTAATCTTGAGGTAACTAGGGGTGAAAAGGGTGCGGTAAAGGTGCTAATTGACCCATCAGTAAGTTCTTTAGCTTCGGGGATACTCAGAGATAAATACTCGATTCAATCGAGGCTTCAGGCGCTAGGTATTAAGGTAGCAACGATTGAGGTCGGAACAACAAACGATTCTGCGGGCGCTCCTAAACGTACAAAGCGTTCCCAGGTGCAGGAGGAGGAAGATGAAGGGATTATCGCCTGAAATTCTCTTGCTGGTATCGCTTGGAATTGCGCTAGTGCCACTCATGATTGCTGTGGGGACGTGCTATCTCAAGTTCTCCATAGTGCTGAGCCTTCTGCGGAGCGGCTTTGGCACTCAACAAGCACCAAGCACTGCACTAGTAATGGCCCTATCGCTTGTCATGTCCCTAATCGTCATGCATCCCGTCATGACCGAAAGCATTGAGCGAATAGGCGCAGTAACCTTGGAGGACCTTTCATCTATTTCGCTCAAAGTAGTAACACAAAAGAGCTCTGAAATGATTTTGCCGTGGAAAAATTTCCTTTTAGCGCATAGTGGAGATAAGGAGTTAACGATCTTTAGCACACTAGTAAAAGATCAACAGTTGCAGGAAGCCCCGCCGGTCGATCGATCCAATGTGCCTCTGGTTACAGCAGTTGCTGCTTTCGTCCTCTCTGAGATTAAAAAGGGATTCACTATAGCGTTCTTTTTGCTGATCCCATTCTTTGTCATTGACCTGATCGTCGCCAATCTTCTCGTGGCGATGGGTTTAACCATGATGAGTCCAGTAATTGTCAGCCTGCCGATTAAACTACTGCTCTTTGTATCATCGGATGGGTGGCTGTTGCTCGCTCGAAACCTAATTCAAGCCTATCGATAGGAGCCTAAGTATGAACCCTATTATCTCAGAGGCTTTGTTTACCGCCCTGTTTATCTCGCTTGTGCCTATGGCAGCTATATCTATCGGCGCGGGTATCGTTGCGCTACTTCAGGCCATCACGCAGGTTCAGGAGCAAAGCATGGTGCACCTCGCAAGGATTGCAGCCTTGGTTCTAGTAGTGCTCTGGGGCGCCCAAGAAGCATTCGCGTCGATCGAATCGGTCTTCCTAAAGGTAATATCGTTATGCGCCACACTTGGAGGGGGCTAATTGTGTTATCTGTTGATGTCCTAGGTGTAGCAGGGATAACTGCACGAACTTTCGGAATGTTAATCTCCCTACCGACTGGAGATGGGCTTCAGTCACTTCCACGGCTATTTATCGCCATCTGCTTCGCATTAGCTTTAGCTCCAGTTGTGACGATGGATAGTGGGGCCTCTCTTATTCGCCTTGGCCCTGAGTTTTTAATTGGAGTTTTGATAGCCGCACCGGCACGCTTCCTGGCAGAGGCGGCAGAGATGTTTGGTGAATTGATCGATACCGCTCGCGGTCAAACAATTGGCTCAGTGGTTGATCCTCTTAATGGCCAGCAGGGTTCCGATATGGCAACTATCATGCGCCTTGCGATGGTTGTAGTCGCTATACACCTTGGGGCATTCGATAGCTGCGTAGAGGCGCTCAAGGCAAGCTATGATGTGCTTCCACTCGGCGGTTCTCCGCTGTACTATGACGCGCTTTCAACGATCATAAGACGTGGCGTTGCGATCGTCGGCCTTTCGCTATCTTTTAGCTCCGTGTGGCTCGTAGCATATCTCCTTATCGATATCGCTACTGGGATTATGGCTAAAGTTTCTCACGGTCTGCAATTTACCAGTTCGGCAGTTATCTTAAAAACGATCCTTACGTTTATTCTTTTTATTAATCTACTGGGCAATCCGAGTGAGATCTGTGCTTTTATCCGGCAACATACACTTAGCGCAGCTAGTTTGTTTGAACTGAGGCGCACTGCTACAGGGGTCAGGTAATTAGTGAGTGAGAAGGAATTTCCACCCTCAGTTAAGCGTTTGCAGAAGGCCCGTAGGGAGGGGAAAACCGTCAAAAGTCGAATGGTTAGCCTAGCCGCTGAGTGGTGGGCACTTTTGCTAGTATTATTCCCGGCGTTTGCTTGGGTCAGAAACGGAACCTTGGTACAATGGATGGAGTACAGGGTTTGGGCCCCTGAGGTTGCGATTGTCGAAGCGAGTTGGCTGAGCTGTAAAGTAATTGGCTTACTCGTTGGGATGGTTGGCGTGAGTAGCTTTGCAGTGGGAATGGCACAATCAAAAGGGTTATTTCTGCCGGCGCAGTTGTTACGCGGACTAGAGCAGTATAAGCCAGGAGCTTTTATCTCTCGGATTAAGCAGTCGTGCATCGATGTGGCCTTGGGTTCGATTCGAGTATGTTTGGTGTTGTTGATGGTGGGGCCGATAGTAATCGCCGCAGCGCACATCACTCCCTCTGCGTTTCAGGGGAGCGAAAGCGAGGCATACCAGGGTTTTTGCAGGTTGATCCGCGGGGTGTTTGTACAGGGTGGTTGTGCACTGAGCGTAATAGCTTTTGTGGCGTACGCTTTAGCTCGCTGGCGATTCTACAAACAGCTTAAGATGAGCCTTCAGGAGGTGAAGGACGAGCACAAGGAGGATGAGGGGGATCCTCACACAAAGGCTGCCCGAAAGCATGAACACCGTGCTTTGCTCTTCTCTGAAATAGAGAAACGGGTAAAGCGCTCAAAGGTGGTCGTAGTGCGCCGGTCTTTGAGTCACAGCTATAGTGATTCGCAACTATAGTGATTCGCCGCAAAAGTCCGTGCCAGTAAAACTGGCAAGGCTTTTGCCGTAAATGACTATAGGTCTTTGGTGTGATTGGCGTCCGCGAATCGATAGCGTTTTCCAAAGGCCGTTACATCGCTAACGACTCTTGAAGAACGCTATACACAGATTGTAGATGAGCTCGCCCGAATATTCCACGAAAGTGCAATATTCGGGCGAGCAAGTGCAAGGAAGCACTTGCAAATTCCGAAGCGCAGCGGAGGAATTTGGAGCCTACAGTTTGTGTGGGCACTATGGGTCCCACACAAACTGTAGGCGATGAGGAGAAAGGCCATGGATGGCCCTTTTCCGACCATTTTTTACGGCAAGCGCAGCGAGCTTCGTGAAAAATACGGACTAGAAACTCGATGGCAAACGAAGCGCACAACAATGCAGACTTGAAGAGCCTCTTTGATAAGAGTCTATGGGAGCACTCCGATAATCTGGCCGCAGGGGTGGCGGAAGCGGTGGCCAGAGCCCTACAGTGTGATGAGGTTCATGTAGACCTAACCCTTTTGGCAAACCTAAGTAGCTTACCTCAAGAGCAGCGGGCAACATTCACACTTTTTCGTAACCAGGCAACTGCGGGTTTTGAACAGCATCTATTTGAAGCTGGTTCTAATGGCCTGATATATCGAGGCGCTCATATCACTTCGCCATTGACCGTAAATGATTTGAGTCGTGCGCGTTTGCCGGGAGATCTTGCGAGTGTCTTAGCGACTCTTGGGGTCAAGAGTTTTGGAGTATTTCTGATCAGACAAGACTCAACTCCAGTCGGGGTTATCTCCTGCTTTTACAGACGGAGTTTTCACCGCTGGCGTGGGGATGAGGTTGCGGCATTCAAGAAACTTGGAGAGTCTCTTCCAGTTGCCGAGGTTATGCCATCAATCGATTCGGCGCAAAATAACGACCGTTTCAACAGTCAAGAAAATAGACTAGAGCAACAAAATGGCTTCGATCGCTATCAACGACTTGCAAATCATGGAAAAATAATAATTCTGACAACCGACAGCGATTTCCGCGTTACGGACGTCTTTGGAAATACAGAGGAGCTTCTCGGAGTTGCGCCTGATAGGTTGCGCGGAGATCCATCGATCTGGGCGACATTGGTTGACGCGCGCGATGCCCGGCGGCTTCTCCGGCGTATCAAGAGGTTACGGGCCAAACACATAGAACTAGAAGAGGAGATCCGCATCACCAATAGCAAAACCGGCATAACGCGCTGGATGCTGCTACGAGCTGTGCCACATTTTGACCAGGATAATCAGCTGCTAGGCTGGGAGGGCTTCGGCATCGATGTTTCTGAACGGCGCTTGGCGCAAGAGTCTCTACTTAGGCAGAATGGGCGTCTTCATGCCCTTTTTGAGGTCTCTGAATCACTCAACAGCTGTCATGAGCCGGCCATGGTTACTCTAACTGGCTTACGAGCACTAATCAGAGCCACAGGCTCAGACTGTGGCTATGCAGTATTTCGTGATCGTGACACCAAGTCGAATGAGGTTGTCGCTGCGGTTGGTCTCTCAGAGGATTACCTGGCCAACATGGACGAAGTTCTCGAAGGGCCAAGTTTGTTGATGGAGGCGATTGATTCGCAGACCCGTTTTTTAATACCTGATATGCAGAGTGATCCTCGGGCAGCGCTGCGACTGGCGAAGCTAGAGCGGCTTCATTCAGCGATGATTATTCCCTTGGCGTTCGAAGATGTCGTGTATGGAGCGATCGTTCTGTTCAAGCGGATTGCTGATGCCTATGACACCGATGATTTCGAAGTCGCTGCATCCGCTGCATCTCAAATCACTTTGGCCATTCGCCAGGCTGAGATGCTTGAAGTGCAGCGGCGACAGAGTGCTTCCTTGGCAGCGCTCTATACGGTCAGTCGAGAACTCGCAAAGCACCGAGCGGCTGTTGATTTTTCTGAGCATATATTCCCCTCTTTACGTCAAGAGTTTGCGCTAAAGCGCTGTTGGGTCGGCCTTATGAATCAACAAGGCACCTACATTGTGGGACGAGCGGGTTTCGGGCCTGATATCCACGAGGAGACCATAACCACACAGATAGAGGTCACTGAGTCACAACCAATACTTCTAGAGGTACTTGAACAGAAAGCCCCAGTGGTTATCGATGACCTGAGCGTGGAGGGATCAGAAGCTCTGGTATCAATCTTTCCGGAAGCTCAATCCCTCGTTATCGTGCCTATGGTCACTATAGGCCAAGTCATGGGTCTATTAGTTCTAGAACCGCTTTCAAAGCAGACATTCTCATTCCCAGAGCGACTCCAGCTTATAATCAGTATGGCAAACGAGATGGCAACCGCGATGATGGCAGGAAGGTTTGAATCCAAAATGGCCAATGCCATCAAGATGCGAACTGCAGGCTTACTAGCCTCGGGGATGGCACACAATTTTAACAATATACTACAAGCAATTCTTGGCCAGGTTTCCTTAGTGCAATTAAATGCCAAGGGCAATACAGCAGTTACGCAGGCCAGCCAGATAATTCAAGACTCTGCCCTGCGAGGAGCTGCTCTCATTAAACAGCTAGTAGGCTTTGCGAGCAAAGGAGCAAGTAGGAAGATTCAGATAGATGTTGCTCTGTTCCTCCAAGAGTCGCGCTCTTTGTATGAGTCACTCGTTGGTCGAGATACGCGGCTAGCAATCGACAACCAGTTGGCTAACGGTACCGCAATACTCGCTGATATGAGCCAGCTTCAACAGGTAATAACAAGTATGCTAGCCAACTCACGGGATGCTTTAACCGGAGTTAGCGCCGCTGAGATCTATATCTCTGCCCACTCAGTGGTTGTTCGCGCCAGCGAACTAGCCGCAGATCTGTCGCCGGGTGCCTACGTAAGGATTGATATTCGTGACAACGGTATCGGGATGACTCCTGAGCAGCAATCTCGCTGCTTTGAGCCATTTTTCACCACAAAGAACGTTGATCGAGATACTGGAGTAGGGCTCTCAGGCTCTGGGCTGGGGCTGGCCGCAGCATATGCGGTGATTAAAGACCACAACGGTGCGATTACTGTCCACAGCAGGGAAGGCGAAGGCTCAACTTTTAGTATCTATGTGCCTCTTGTAACATCAGTAGTAGGTGCCGATCACAGCCATATAGCTACGGGATTCTCTAGTCCTAAAGGAGTTCTACTTCTAGGGGTTGATCCTGGAGTGCAGCCATTTATCGCTAGCGCGCTAGAGTCGTTGGGTTTTTCCTCACAGGGTGTTTTTGATTTGCGGCACGCTCGTGAATTGCTAGCTCACGAGCCTGCACGCTGGGATGCGATTATGATTGATAAAGAAGGGATCTCGTCATCGCACCACGCAGTGTGCGAGGAGCTAGCGAATGCATTTCCAGAGCTTGCAGTTATATGTATTAGCTCCTCAGCAGATTCGCGACGACCAGGTGACGATCAAGAGAGTTCCACACGAAAGCTCTTTCACATTGAGAAACCGCTGACTGGATGGGCAATTGAGTCAGTGATGCAGCGTGTGCAGAATTCTGATGTATGACAACTTTTTTTGCGAAAAACACGATAACATTCTGCTGCAAGTTAATCGCTATAGCGTTTTTCAAAAGTGATTAGCGATGTAACCCTAAATTCGGCAGTTGCGGGTCTGAAAATGGCGCATATGACTAAAATCACGTTGTCTTTTGAGTTTTCGGTGCTCACCCTGATGGTGCCAGGGTTCAAGCCTTAAGAAAAGTTCAAGATACTTCATGCTTTTAGCCATCTGCATCATTTTCATCCGCCTTAACTGCCGAATTTAGGGTAACTGCTCTTGGAAAACGCTATCGATTCGCGGATGCGAATCAAAACAACGAACTATTGTGATTTACCGCATAAGCCTTGCCAGTTTAGTGGCACGCACTTTTGCAGATCACTATAGCATTTTTTGTCAGGCGCCTTTATGTCTAAAAAGTACTTCCAGGCTTTTGCTCTTAACCTAAATAATGGGCCCAAAACTCCTCCTGTGCTTACTGCGCGCGGTGAATATGCTCTGGCGGACTTTGTGGTGGCGTGCGCCAGAAAGCATGGCATCCCGGTAATAGAGAAGCCCGAGATCTGCTGTGCTCTTGAGGACGTTGAGGTTGATGACGAAATACCAGTTGAACTCTTTGAAGCGGCGGCCGCTATACTGGCCGAGGTAGGCGCGCTAGAGCCGCGAGGTTAAGTGGTGTATAAGTTGATTATATTATCCTAAATTCGGCAGTTAAGGAGGATGAAAATGTTGCAGATGGCTAAAAGCACGAAGTATTTTGAACTCTTTGGAGGCGCAACCCTGGCACCGTCAGGGTGAGCACCGAAAATTCAAAAGACAAAGTGATTTTAGTCAGATGCGCCATTTTCAGACCCGCAACTGCCGAATTTAGGAT
>CAZZLV010000068.1:0-10512 GCA_964655155.1 uncultured Bdellovibrionales bacterium | reverse complement strand
AACCCTAAATTCGGCAGTTGCGGGCCCGAAAACGGCGCATCTGGCTAAAATCACTGCGTCTTTTGAATTTTCGGTGCTCATCCTGACGGTGCCAGGGTTTAAGCCTTAAGAAAAGTTCAAAATACTTCGTGCTATTAGCCATCTGCACTATTTGCATCCTCCTTAACTGCCGAACTTAGGTTAAAAATAAACTTCCACAGACCCTGACAGGCTAGGGCCGATTGGCTGCCATTGTGCAGCTACTCCACAGGCCTCCTCTAACTGGGTGCACCCTGGTTGGTTGCATCCTCACTGGCAGCACCCTGACTGACAGTATCCTGATTAGCCGCGCTGCACGACTGCGCCTCCCAGACCTTGGCATACTTTAGAAGCACTCCGTAGGCTTCGATAAAAGCCACCACTAGCCCAGCGACCCCCTCTCGAAACCCAAGTTTTATCAGATAGAACTTGATAAATCGGGAGACCGGGCGAGTAATAATGTCAAATACCGTTGCTCGAACACCTTTGCGCTGCATCGTAACGGCTGCATTCGACGCAAGGATGTTGAGCCGACGCGCATAATCAGTCAGGTCAGAGAAAGAGTAGTGAAAGAGCTCGCCCTTGCAGCGAGCGGTTGAGTCCGTAACAAAGGCCTTCTCGTGTGGGTCCTCTCCACCCCAAGTTGTCGCTGCACGTCGGCAGAAGCGCAGGCGATACTCCGGGTACCAGCCACCTTTGCGCCACCACCGGTTAAGGAAAAAGACGACCCTATTTAGGTAATAACCGTTGTTAGCAACCTGCCCCAAGGCATCACTGGTCGCAATCGAAATTAGCTCATCTCGTAGCGCAGGTGAGACCTCTTCATCAGCATCGAGATTAAGTACCCAGACCCCTGAGCAGAGCGATAGGGCGTAGCGCTTCTGGTCAACGTACCCACTCCAGCTACGATGGGCGATCTTGTCTGTAAATTCAGCACAGATCGCCAAGGTTGCATCGCTAGAGCCGGAATCGACAACAATGATCTCGTCGCACCAGGCGACACTCTCAAGGCAGCGGCGGATCTGACGTTCCTCGTTGCAGCAAACGATAAACGCCGATACGGTAGCTCGATTAGTTGGGAGGCTCTCACTCATTGCGGATGATCCTGTTTCAGAGAATTGGCACGATTTCCGTGTATTGCACCTAAAAACGGCAGTTGCGGGTCTGAAAATGGCGCCTCTGCCCAAAATTACTCTGTCTTTTGAATTTTTGAGTGCTCACCCTGACGGTGCCAGGGTTCAAGCCTTCAAAAAGTTCAAAATACTTCGTGCTTTTAGCAATCTGCGCTATTTTCATCCGCGTTAAATGCTGAATTTAGGAGAAATCAGCGCACAAAGATACCGGCCTCCAAAAGCCAGAATGTTACTCAAGGATTTTTGAGGGCGCTGTTTTTATAATGTATACCCTAGCGTCATAAGCCAGTCGACACCGCAATCGAATGTGTGTCAAAATGCGAGCGGAGCTCACTGGGCAGCTCGTGGAGCCCAGGAATATCCTAAAATAGTGCCGATAGTCGAAAGCTAAAGTGGTCTTAGCCAGATGCGCAAATTAAGAACCCGAGAGTGCTTTTTAGGTTGAATGCTTTGCGATAAGGATTAAAGCGCCCATGAACATCCTAGGAATTTCTGCTTTTTATCACGATAGTGCGGCATGCTTAATAGCCGATGGAAAGATCGTTGCCGCAGTCCAGGAGGAGCGATTTACCCGCAAAAAACACGATCCTGATTTCCCAAAAAATGCAGCAGCATACTGCCTGAAGGCCGGTGGAATCTCTATTAAGGATCTTGATTTTGTGGCGTTTTACGACAAACCGCTGCTTAAATTTGAACGGCTTCTTGAAACCTATCTTGCAACGGCACCGCAGGGATACACTTCATATGCGCGCGCGATGCCACTCTGGCTCAAACACAAATTATGGATCCCAGACACGATAAAGAGCGAATTGGGGTATGAAGGGGAGGTGCTATTCACCGAGCACCACCAGAGTCATGCGGGTTCGGCGTTCTATCCCTCTCCGTATCAAGAGGCGGCGATCCTGACGATCGATGGAGTAGGGGAGTGGACGACCAACAGTTTAGGTGTTGGTAGGGGCAACCTATTCTCAATTATGCGCGAGATTAAGTTTCCGCACTCGGTAGGTTTGTTGTACTCGGCGTTTACTTACTTCACCGGCTTTAAGGTCAACTCAGGCGAATACAAGGTAATGGGTCTGGCTCCATATGGCGAACCCCGTTACGTGCAGACTATCTTTGATAATCTTTTCGACCTGCGTGAGGACGGATCGTATCACCTGAATTTAAAGTATTTTAACTACATGGAAGGGCTCTCAATGACTAATGAGGGCTTTGACAAACTTTTCGATGGGCCGCGACGTAAACCGGAAAGCCCACTGACGCAGCGAGAGATGGACCTAGCTGCATCAATCCAAGTTGTAGTTGAAGAGTGCATGATGCGACAGGCGCACTTTCTGCACAGAGAGACCGGCCTTAACAACCTCTGTATGGCTGGAGGAGTAGCGCTGAACTGCGTGGGTAATGGCAAGCTGCTCTCACAAGGGCCTTTTAAGAACATCTGGATTCAGCCAGCTGCGGGAGATGCAGGGGGAGCTCTAGGTGCGGCGCTATGCACCTGGTATGGATACCTTAACAATCCGCGGCACACGAATGAGCACACTGATTCACAGCGCCAATCGCTGCTTGGGCCTGAATTTTCTGATGATGAGACGCTTGGCAACTTGGCTCAATTCGGCGCAGTTACGCGCCGAGTTCAACCTGACGAGCTGTTTAAGGTAACCGCTGATCTGCTAGCAGAAGAGAAGGTTGTGGGCTGGTTCCAGGGGCGCATGGAGTTTGGCCCGCGAGCCCTCGGAAATCGTAGTATCTTGGGAGATCCGCGTTCTCAAGCGATGCAGGCAACGATGAACTTAAAGATTAAATTTCGTGAATCATTTCGCCCTTTCGCTCCAGCAGTGATGCGTGAGCACGTATCAGAGTATTTTGATCTTGATTGCGATTCTCCATATATGCTGCTAGTAGCCCCGGTCACCAAAAATCGTCGTGTTGCGATGACTGCTGAACAAGAGAAGCTCTTTGGGATTGCAAAACTAAACGTTCCCAAATCCGACATACCGGCCGTAACGCATGTCGATTACTCGGCTCGCATTCAAACGGTCACGGTGTCGCAACATCCAACTTTTTACAAGTTACTTGCAGCATTTAAGGCAAAGACAGGGTGCCCGGTGCTGGTTAATACCAGCTTTAACGTGCGTGGAGAGCCCATTGTGTCTACGCCAGCAGATGCATATGCGTGCTTTATGAGGACAGACATGGATGCCCTCGTTATTGGCAATATCGTAATGTTAAAAGAGGAACAGCCAAAATGGCAGGAGCGAGAAGATTGGAGAACCAAATTCGAGTTGGATTAGAGGATCCGGTGGCAAAAGTCATTAATCCACAAACACCTTTGTCTGTGCACCCACTTGAGGTTGTCTCGTTTGGCAAGACAGCGAGGCAGCACGTGCGCGAGTTCGGAGCGCTCTTTGCTACCATATGTTTTGCTGTGGCTGCTTGGAAGATGTACAGAGGTATGCATATCGGCGCCACTGATATTGGCGCTGATATGGCCGCCGCTCTGTACTGGATTGCTCCCGGGGTGTTCTTTGCTGCTACAGGCTTTTATGCACCACGTTTACTAATGCCGCTTTGGCGCGGGTGGATGAAGTTTGCGCACTATCTCTCGATCGTCATGACGGCTGTTCTGTTAGCTCTGGTGTGGGTAGTTGGATTTCTGCCTATCGCAGGGATTATGCGCCTTGTTGGTGTTAAGCGGATGGACCTTTCATTTCGGGCCGACCGAGAAAGCTATTGGGAGACTCGCGATCCCAAGTACGATAATTTTCAGCGCCTTAAGATGCAGTACTAATCACCTTAATGGTTTAGCTTTGCGCTAATATTGCCGAAGTACCTTAGAGCGGGCAAGGAGATGCCCCGCCAAAAGGCTGAGTAGTATTATCCTAAATTCGATCCTAAATTCGGCAGTTAAGACGGATTAAAATCGTACAGATGGCTAAAAGCACAAAGTATTTTGAACTTTTTGGAGGCTTGCACCCTGGCACCGTCAGGGTGAGCACCGAAAATTCAAAAGACAAACCGTTTTGAGTCAAATGCGCCATTTTCAGACCCGCAACTGTGGAAATTAAGTCTAAGCAGTGATTTTTATAAAGGCAAGGAAGCCATGAAAACCGTTCTAATGATCGATAACAATGATGAATACCGAAGGGCATTCAGCGAGCTGTTGCAAGAGCAAGGGGTATCTGTAGTTGCCTCTGACTGTCCCGACACTGCCTATCAGCAGCTGTTTGGTATGGATGCGCCCGACTTAATCGTCGGTGATCTCCATATGCCATTCACCGTTGGGGCAGAGCGCGAGGAATATAAGACCTCATACGAGGTCGGAGTAAAGACGCTGCGTGAGTTGGCTTGGGTTTATCCGAATACGCCGGTTATAGCGCTAACAGAGCTTGAAGAGCTGGATATCGAGCGGGTTAGAAAGTTGCTCGCGCCTATACCAGCGTACAGGAAGACCCCAGATCTGCATAGGGCAGCGGGCCTAGTGCAGAGTTTTCTTGAAAGTGCTGATGTTGGTGGAGTTCAATAGACTCGCTAGTCCTTATTTTTCACGAAGCTCCCTGCGCTCGACGTGAAAAATGCTCGGAAAAAGGCCATCCATGGCCTTTTTTGTCATCGCCCACAGTTTGTGTAGAACCCATAGTGCTCACACAAACTGTAGGCTCCAAATTCCTCCGCTGCGCTTCGGAATTTGCAAATGCCTCCTTGCACTTGCTCGCCCGAATCTTGCACTTTCGTGCAATATTCGGGCTATAGCGTTTCCCAAAAGCCGCGATATCGCTACGGACTTTTGAAAAACGCTATAAATTCGGCAGTTAAGGAGTATGAAAATGTTGCAGATGGCAAAAAGCACGGAGTATTTTGAACTTTTTGGAGGCTTGAACCCTGGCACCGTCAGGGTGAGTACCGAAAATTCAAAAGACAAAGTGATTTTAGTCAGATGCGCCATTTTCAGACCCGCAACTGCCGAATTTAGGTTTATTGGCTAGAGGTATCTTCTTTAAGCGCTAGCGCCAAGAGCTGCATATAATCGGCTCGCGTGATCTCAACAGCGCCGAAGCTTTGTGAAAAAGGGGTAATCGCCTGGCAATCAAACCAGGTGATCCCTTGTAGTTTTAGCCAGTCGATCATTTTGATCATGGCGACTTTTGAGGCATTTGTTGTTCGATAAAAGCTCGATTCAGCAGCAAAGAACCTTGAGATTTTAATCCCGTAAACCCCTCCGACTAGATCTGCTCCACTAAAAGCTTCGAATGAATGAGCGATCCCTAACTCGTGTAATCTTATGTACGCTTCAAGTATCTCAGGGGTAATCCAAGTAGAGCCCTGGTCGCCCCGATTTTTCACCTCTGCACATCGAGCGATAACCTGATTGAAGGCGGTATTCACCCTGATCTCGAAGCGATTACGCTTGAGCTCTCGTTGGAGTGAGCGTGAGGTGTGTAGGTCTTTAAGGAATACAACCGCGCGCACAGGAGGCGCAAACCAGGTCAGAAGCTCCTCATTTATCGGCCAGGGAAAGATGCCGCTGCGGTAGGCGAGTAGGAGTGACTCTGGCTCGAGATCTCCGCCAACAGCCAGTAGTCCGTCATCGTCAGCAGTCTCAAGAGGAGGGAATGCTATTATAGCCATAGGGCCTTGTGCGCTCCTTTACAGACTTTTTCGACTCTACACCCGCCTATGCCCATCTCGGAAGAGTTTATAGCGTTTTTCAAAAGTCCGTAGCGATAGAGCGGCTTTTGGAAAACGCTATCGATTTGCGGACGCGAATCAAAACAACAACCTATAGTGATTTACGGCAAAAGCCTTGCCAGTTTTACTGGCAAGGACTTTTGCAGATCACTATAGCCCGAATCTTGCACTTTCCTGCAATATTGGGGCTAGTAGGCATGAATAACACCTTAAAAAACCGCCGAGGGTTAGAATGATGTTTGCTGCTGCTGAATTGTTATCACCACTTCTACTTGAGACCTAAGATTTAAGGTGAGAGAATTGAAAAAACTGCCCGATAGCTTATTGTGATTTGTGGAGTGGAGGTCATCGGCAAGCGGATGCGAATCAGATCGCTAACAGGGGTGATAGACGAGTATGCCTAAAAAGGATCGCAGCACGGAATCTGATATCCAAGTCAAAGAGCGGGTACGTACCCAAAAGCCCAAAATGTACCGGGTGATCCTGCTTAATGATGACTTTACTACTATGGAATTTGTTGTTCACATACTTGAGGCGATATTTTTCAAGAATCCTGTCGAGGCCACGCAGATCATGCTTCAGGTGCATAAAAGTGGAAGAGGGGTGGCTGGCATATTCTCTAAACAGATTGCAGAGGCTAAAATAGATCAGGTACACCAGCTAGCACAGCGTGAGGGTTTTCCCCTTAAGTGCGACATAGAGGAGGCGTGATGTTTAGTACAGAGCTAGGGCTCACCTTAGAGGCAGCATTTAGAGAGGCAGCATCTAGGCGACATGCATTCTTTTGTCTTGAGCATCTGCTATACGCGCTCTCGTACGATGAGCAGATTATTGAAATACTCGAAAAGGTTGGGATACAACTTCCAATCCTTAGAAAAGATCTCGAGCAGTTTTTTGATCGTAACATCGAGACAGTGCCACTGCAAAATGCCAAAGGTTTTGCAGCAGAGCCAGCCCAGACACCGGCCGTGCAGCGCGTACTTCAGAAGGCGATTTTGCACGTGCGCTCAGCGCAGAAGGATGTTATCACACCGGCAGAGGTGTTGGTAGCGATATTCTCGGAGGAGGATTCGCACGCAGTATACTTTTTAGCTAAGCAGGGAGTGACTCGTCTCGATGTATTGAATTACTTGGCGCACGGTGTTTCTAAGTCAGGTGTTTCTAAGTCAGAGGACAAGCGGAGCACAAAGTTAACTACCGAGCTAGACGAGGACATTGAAGAGCAGGATGATGAGGAGCTTGCACCGTGTTCTAGCTCAGAGCTGGCTATGTTTACTGAGGATATTACGGCGCTCGCCCGCGCTAAAAAGTTAGATCCAGTTATTGGCCGCGAAGATGAGGTTGCTCGAACGGTTAAAATTCTCTGTCGGCGACAGAAGAATAATCCACTATTCCTCGGTGAACCAGGGGTGGGCAAGACGGCAATGGCCCACGCTATCGCCGCACGAATCGTAGAACAGCAGGTGCCTGAGCAACTCGCAGACGCCGAGGTGTTTCTCTTAAATATGGGTAATCTCGTCGCAGGAACTAAGTTTCGTGGTGAATTTGAGGATCGTGTTCGTAAGGTAATTGCCGAAATAACTAAGCGGCCAAAGGCGATCCTTTTTATCGATGAGATTCATACCGTAGTTGGAGCTGGCTCTACAGGTAACGGCTCACTTGATGCAGCCAACCTATTAAAACCGGCGCTGGCATCCGGCGCTATTCGTTGCATGGGTAGTACCACTAACGCCGACTACAAGAAGAGTATCGAGAAGGATCGCGCGCTTAGTCGACGCTTCTCTACAGTTGAACTTCCAGAACCATCAGTTGAAGAAACGGTGACTATCCTTGAAGGCCTAAAGCAGCGCTTTGAGGAGTACCACAAGGTTGTCTTTTCGCCCAAAGCGTTGCGTGCAGCCGCAGAGTTATCTGCTAAGTACATCAACGAGCGTTTTCTACCGGATAAAGCTATTGATGTCATCGATGAGGCTGGAGCAGCAAATGCACTCTTATCTAAGAGTAAGCGTCGCAGAACAATTACCGAAGAGCAGATTGAGGCAGTTGTTTCAACAATCGCACGAGTGCCAGTAAAAAGTGTTAGCGCCTCAGATGAAGAGGTGCTACGGCATCTTGAAGCGAAGTTAAAGAATAGAGTGTTCGGACAGGATCTGGCGGTTGCGGCGATAGCGAGGGCAATTAAACGTAGTAGAGCTAGCTTGCAATCGTTAGCTAAGCCAGTCGGTAGTTTTTTATTCGCTGGGCCAACAGGTGTTGGCAAGACCGAGCTTGCAAGAGCTCTTGCACAGGAGCTAGGTGTGAACTTTCACCGCTATGATATGAGTGAGTTCCACGACAAGCACACGGTCTCGCGTTTTACAGGCGCGCCGCCAGGGTATGTGGGTTATGAGGAGGGTGGATTGCTAGTTGATCTAGTGCGCAAGAATCCTCATGGAGTAATCCTTTTTGATGAGATTGAGAAGGCCCATCCAGATGTATTCAATATATTTCTGCAGATTATGGATGACGCAGCGATAACCGACTCGCAGGGACGCAAAGCTGATTTTCGAAATATAATCGTGATCTTTACAACCAATGCCGGTTCGGAAAAAGCAGCATCACTAGGTTTTGGCTCGACTAAAGCCAACGACTTTAGAGATTCAGCGGTCAAAGCGCTGTTTAAGCCGGAGTTCCGTAACCGTCTTGATGATACGATTTACTTCAGTGCGCTGCCACTGGAGGTGATCGTCATGATAGTCGGCAAGTTTATCCGCGAGTTAGAGGAGCAACTAACAGAGCGAGGGATTACCTTTGATGTGAGTCAATCGGCGCAGGAGTGGCTGGCAAAGAGGGGTTTTGATCCTGTATTCGGAGCGCGCCCAATGGCACGACTGATTCAGAAGGAGCTAAAGGATCGCCTGGCAGACGAGATCCTCTTTGGTAAGCTCAAAAATGGTGGCAAAGTTGCGATAGGACTGAAAGACGATCTACTTACCTTTGAGATAACTACTCAGCAAATGCAGCAATTGTAGCGTTAGCATCGACTGTAGAGTTAGCCCCTATTAAGGGGCTGGCTTGCGGAGCAAAGCGGAGTAATCGTGGGAGCGGCAGTTACGAGTCTAAAAATAACGTAATTGCCTTCTTTTAGATTAAACCTGAATTCGGCAGTTGCGGGTCTAAAAATTG
Source organism: uncultured Bdellovibrionales bacterium (assembly GCA_964655155.1). GTDB lineage: Bacteria > Bdellovibrionota_C > UBA2361 > UBA2361 > OMII01 > OMII01. Next base: position 1,510 of record CAZZLV010000068.1, on the reverse strand, counting down.
CGCATCTGACTAAAATCACTTTGTCTTTAGAATTTTCGGTGCTCACCCTGACGGTGCCAAGGTTCAAGCCTCCAAAAGGTTCAAAATACTTCGTGCTTTTAGCCATTTGCACCATTTTCATCCTCCTTAACTGCCGAATGTAGGTTAAAGCCAAGCAACTTTGCACAATCTTCGATCGATACACTACAAACAAGAGCATCAAATTAGAGTAAAGGGCCTTTTTAACCTGGCCCAGCTCATGTTGCTGCACTGCATGCTGGCGGAGAATACACAGAGAGAACGGAGGTAGATTGTGTCCTCGACATTGGTTTCATATTCGCGCACCGAGTTCGGGTTTAAAATTGCGCTACCACACCGTGAGGTGGCAGCCGATCCCGAGACAAGAGCTCAATTGCATGGGCCTCTGTTAGAGGGCGAGAGCATTCGGCGAAAAAAGGCCTCGCAGGAGCTACTACCTACGGAGCTAGCAGCGATCTCCGAGCGGACTAGGAGTGTCGCCCCAGCCTTAGCATCTCTCGATCGATTGCAGTTAGCCATAGAGGATCAGCGGCTCTCATTAAAAGCGCGTAGTGCTTTTGTGGTCGTCGGAATGTGGAATCATGCAGTATCGTTGCTGCAATTCGTGGGCTCGCCGTGGCTTGCTCTAGCAGCTCATTTTGGAACAGGCTCGGATCGAGCACTTTCGGCTCAGGTAAGTGAGCTAAAGAGGATCACTGAAAACGTAGTAATGCCAAGTCTATCTCAGGTACGTGAGGAGTACCGTGGACGGAGCTTTGTGCGCGACTCTGATACTCCACAGGCACTCCTTCTTATGGCGGTACCTAGTGATAAAGTCGGGCAGGTCTTTAGTTTTGATTCACTTCGCCTAGCTATCGATACCCGAGCACTCCAAGGATTATCTACATGCGACATCACGCGAGGAGAGGGTCGTATAGTTCTAAAGCGAAAGATAGCTGGAGCACTCGAACAGCTTGAACTAGCTTACAAGAGACCGGGAAAAGTTGATGTATATGTAGATGGTGAGCGGCGTGGAAGCAGTTGGAATGATGACGCTCTTGAAGTTTGTCAGGCCTTTATAGCTGGACGCCCGATTACACTTGAGAAGCGCAAACGATCTGAGCACTATACCATCTGTTAGCTTTGTTTGAACTAGGTTGCCAAAAACTGCTGAGCAGTTGCAATGTAAGATGTCTAACCTTAAATTCGGCAGTTGTTGGTCTGAAATTGGCGCGTATGACTAAAATCACTTTGTCTTCTGAATTTTCGGTGCTCACCATGACGGTGCAAGGGTTCAAGCCTTAAGAAAGGTTCAAAATACTTCGTGCCTTTGGGCACCTGCGCCATTTTCATCCTCCTTAACTGCCGTTTTTAGGATTATGTTGCGGATGAGTACCATCAGCATAATAAACCGCCGCTTCTCTCTGATTTTCGGAAATTTTTTTGCCTCTATTAATCTTAGGCTCTTCGTGGAATCGAGTGGGTAGAATTGGCGTTTCCGGACGTGAACATG
>CAZZLV010000067.1:0-10569 GCA_964655155.1 uncultured Bdellovibrionales bacterium | reverse complement strand
CAACCCTGGCACCGTCAGGGTGAGCACCGAAAATTCAAAATACAAAGTGATTTTGCGTAGGTGCGCCTTTTTCAGACCCGCAACTGCTCTTTTTAGGTTAACCTAACAATTCCTTCGTGACTTGCTTACCGATGCAAGAAGGGCATTACTGGCGTTGATAAGGCCCAGGCGTAGATACTCAAAATTGATACCTAGGGCCTCACACACGCAGGTAAACGAAAAGGCGTAGTCATTGTCGGATGTCATCACCCAATTGTACGCTTCTCGGTAACGGGCTCGCTCTGTATCTGTCTGTGCTATGAAATAGCTTACGCAGGATTGCACCCCATCAAACAACAGCGCTGAAATAAGTGCGCGCTCTGGGCCATCTGCGTAGCCTGCTTTGTTATCCAGTATATTCTCTATAACCGATGTGGCGAAACCTGACTCAAAACCGTTAGTAACATCACTATCGCCAAATCCCATATCTTACTCCCAAACGGTGGGCCACGGAGGAACGCCTGATAACGGGGATCCAAAACCGACCGTTGCCCCCTTATCTATTCGGATGCCGCTGCCTACAAAGAGGTGCGCGGAAACTTGGAATAAACCTAAATTCGGCAGTTGCGGGTCTGAAAATGGCGCATCTGACTAAAATCACTTCGTCTTTTGAATTTTAGCTGCTCGTGCCAGTGTTGCGCCTCCGAAAGTTCAAAATACTTCGTGCTTTTAGCCATCTGCACTATTTTCATCCGCCTAACTGCCGAATTTAGGTTTATTGAGCCTCAGACTCTTTGCAGAACTGCAGCAGCGCTAGATATGCAGCTGGAACCCAAACATAGTAATGCTGCGCACCCTCTGTACCGACTGCGATACTCAACATGGCCCCCTGTGTAAGGGCTAGTCCAATCAATGTTATTAAACGTTGTCTTAAATCGTTAGTAGTACTAACCCGACACAACAGTGAAAAGTGCGCAATTACGAGGATTGACTGGTCGAATAGCCACCCATAACTGCCCAATAAGCAACACCAGCAGAGCAATGCAGGAGCGATCCGAACCCAATCGATCTCTCTTTTACCCGGCCTAAGATAGCTTCCAGCAAAATAGCTAGCTGTGCACACCAATCCACTTATAGGCACTACCCAGAGAGGCCACTCGGGGATTTTGCCATTTAATAAACCGAGTCCCGTCCTGATAAGCGTAGCGATCGTTGCTGTCTTCCACTCTTGCACCGGCACCACCCCAAATCCCTTGGTGGGATTACCGATCCCAGCTATCCACCATTTGAAGGCATCAGGGCAATATGCGATGGTGATAGCCACTAGTGGCCCCAAGGCTAAAGTCATCCCTAGCAAGAATCCTCGGACATGACGAGCAGACAGGCCCATTAACCAAAATATTCCCGGTATTATAAACAGAAAAAAAAGATGCGGTTTGCTCATTAAAAGAGAGATACAAACTCCAGCAAACAAGTAGCGCTCGCACCTGACACTATACAAGAAGAGCACAAGCCCGGCCGTATATGTCAGACTGATTTGTCCCAGTTGTATACAACTAAATAACGGCAGGAAGCACACCCCAACACAATAGATCCACAACGGTACAGAGCTATACCCAAGAGCTCGCGGAGTTATTAGTGCTATGAAAAATAAAAGGCAGAGATTGCATACAAACCAGATTAGCGCTGCAGAGTGAAAGGGCAGCTGTAGCAGTGGGGCCAATAACACCGGCACCCATGGTGGGTTCCACATCATGATCGTCACTGTGGGTGGCTGCCCAAGGCTTGCCTGGACTGCATGCAGCAATTCCCCGTTGTATGGATTTATTCCACTTCGTAGAAGCTGCCACGCCGACCAGTACTGAATAAAATCAAGGGTTCCAGGCGTGCCTAGGGGAAGTCCAACGCCAAATATGCCGCCTATCTCTGAAGAAATAGCCAGGCATCCCAAGTAACCAACCAATATGGCGAGCAGTAGCCTCACACGATTCATCCAAAGAGGCACCCAGAAGAAAAGTACATCTGTAGCAAGCGCCTACAGGCGCTCCCACAGCCCCATTACCACCTCTATTAGGATTAGAATGATTATCGCCCACTCCATAGCTTCCGATCTCTTCTGGGCAGCAGTATCTGACAACTTTTGATATATGCTGTCCAGAGTGTCAAGCTTCCGACGAATACTACTATTCCACTCAGATAGGTGAAACTTACCTGAAGCAAGCGAATAGACTCGGGCTAGATACTGATCTCCAAGTAGCTTGAGTGCATTCTCTACAGCCTCATACAACAGAGCAGAATCAACCTGAAGACGCGCCACCTTGTTTAGGTCAGCTCTACCACGTTTCTTCTTCATCGTTAATACAGCGTAGGCCTCTTCGAGATAATCATCGAGCTGTTCGTCAAGGAAGCGCATCTCAAGAAACTCTACGTTACAAAACTCAAGCACGGCTCGAACATCATCGACGTTCTGTCCGAAAAACAAGGCGCCATTCCAATCAATAACCGCACAATCCTCCGAGCCATAAGATGTCCTAGTGTTGAGCGCATCGTGGATTTCCTCTTCTCCAAGATCATCACGCTCAGCTCGAAGGAGCGATGCGAACTCTCGGCTTCCCTGAGCTAATAGAGTTGCGATATCCGGATTGCCCTCAAAATCTTCTAGGTGATAGACAACAAAGTCTTCGACAGATTCGCTTAGATTAGGACGCGCGATCGCACTTTGTATCTCCTCCATTAGCTGTTTGACCCGCTCTCGCGCATCTTCCAGGAGAAATGCGTTGTCGTACAGCACCTCGCCTAGTTCAATCAGATGCGACATCGGTCCTGCAAGATCGATCTGATAACTGACCGAGCACCCTCCGAAATCAAACAGGGTGATCTCTGCCTGGGGCTTGGTAAAGAACTTGCCGGTGTTGATCTGTTGACCATGCTGTAGAATTCGCAGGGGTGGCGGATCGTAATCAAAGTACTTAGGCGCACGCCTATTACGACGGAACTTGGTGCGCTCTACATCTTGTTTCAATTGAGCAGCAGCGACATCGAGCTTTACAGAGAGTCCGAGCTCAAATGCGAACATCACGTAGCAGACGCCTTTTTTGAGATACGGCACAGAAGGCCTCATCACGCTTAGCTGCCCGCTAACATCCCTTAGTTCTTTACTATTCACGATTACACCTGCAGTTTTGAGTGACCCCTAATTGTAGCTTTTCTCTGGGCGCTACACGAGAAAAATCGCCTAATCTTGCCAGCAGTGAATCGCAATTCTCCCGCAATCTACTTAGAAAAGTTGGAGGCTTCAAAAAGGATAAAAATATGCGGGCAGATGAAGTTTAACTAAATTATCCTAAATTCGGCAGTTGCGGGCCTGAAATTGGGGTATCTGATTAAAATCACTTTGTCTTTTGAATTTTCGGTGCTCACCCTGACGGTGCCAGGGTTAAAGCCTTAAGAAAAATTCAAAATACTTCGTGCTTTTAGCCATCTGCACCATTTTTATACTCCTTAACTGCCGAATTTATGATTATTTCTCTAACTTCCGCACATTTTTGGCCTCTTAAAAATATAGAGAACTGCGACGCCCTATCTTGCCAGCCCCCCACCCTGGGCTGGGCTGGCAGTTATCATCCTATCTACCTGAAATATTTGCGATTTACAGTGGAATGTAAAAGGTGCAGCGACTACAACTGTTTTGACAGGAGAACAAAACGCCACGATTGGCGATTTTAATGAATATTACTAGGCATTTACAGCATCTTAGCTGCCATAGTGATTTGCAAAATTCCGTGCCAGTAAAACTGGCAAGGCTTCTGCTGTAAATCACTATATGTGGTTGTTTTGATTCGCGTCCGCGAATAGGTAGCGTTTTACAAAATCCGTTATATCGCTACTGACTTTTGAAAAATGCTGTATATTCCGGAATGGATTAGGATGTCTCTACCAGCAAGCTGACATTAATTCCTCTTTGACGGAACAACCCCTGTTACCTACCCTTGAAGATATTATGTATTTAGGCTCAAAAATCTCGCTCTCCGAAGCTCCCTACTCTGATAACCGCTTGGCTTTCGAAAGCCATATTGAACGACTAGAACAGGTTCGGTCTGCTTCTAAGCCCTCGGCTGCAGACTCGGCAGCCCGTAAGCACATGGAGCGTGGAAAGCTATTAGTTAACGATCGGATTGCACACCTAGTCGACCCGGGCACTGCATTCCTAGAGCTCGGGCAACTGGCGGGTTTTGAGGTGTACAAGGAGGGGTTGCGGCCGGGTGCTGGTCTAGTGACCGGAGTGGGTGTAGTTGAGGGCCAACCATGCATGATCGTCGCTAACGACGCGACGGTAAAGGGTGGGACATATTTTCCTTTAACGATTAAAAAGCACATACGAGCTCAGGAGATCGCTTTTGAGAATCGCCTGCCTTGCATCTACTTGGTTGATTCAGGAGGGGCTTTTTTGCCGCTGCAAGATCAGGTGTTCCCCGATCGAGATCACTTTGGGAGGTTGTTTTTTAATCAGGCACAGATGAGTGCAGCAGGGATACCGCAGATCGCTGTAGTGTTGGGCTCATGTACTGCGGGTGGTGCCTACGTGCCCGCGATGTGCGACGAGGCGATCATAGTACGGAATCAGGGGATGGTATTCCTGGGTGGGCCACCTCTGGTAAAGGCGGCCACTGGTGAGGTCGTTTCGGCTGAGGATCTTGGAGGTGGTGACGTACACTGTCGAATCAGTGGCGTTACTGACCATCTTGCGAGCTCTGATGAAGAGGCACTCGCGATGGCCCGTCGGAGCATAAGCTCCATCTCCAATACGACGCAGCAACGAACTCCCCGTGATGTGCCGCGACCGCCTCGCTTTGACTCAAGAGAGATCAATAGTTTAATCCCCGCAGATTCTAAACAGTACTTTCCGATGCGAGAGATTATTGCTCGTATCGTTGATGACAGCGCTATCGATGAATTTAAGGCAAACTACGGAAATACTATTATCTGCGGATTTGCAAGAATCGATGGCTACCTGGTTGGAATCGTCGCAAACGATGGAATCCTTTTCTCTGAAAGCGCTCTAAAGGCAGCTCATTTTATCCAGCTCTGTGATCAACGCAACGTACCTTTAATATTTCTCCAAAATATAGTCGGATTTATGGTCGGCAAGGATTATGAGCACAAAGGCATCGCCAAGGATGGTGCAAAAATGGTAACTGCTGTGGCCTGCGCGCGAGTTCCAAAATACACGGTAATAGTTGGCAATTCGTACGGTGCTGGCAACTACGCCATGTGTGGCAGGGCGTATTCGCCACGCTTTCTATGGTGCTGGCCACAATCACGGATCGGCGTGATGGGGCCAGATCAAGCGGCGAGTGTAGTGACGCAAGTTCGGGCCGACAGCGCCAAGAGTCGGGGAGAGGATTGGAGTGCTGAAGCACAGTCGCAGTATCACAAAGAGATTCGGCAGCAGTACATGACACAGACCGATGTGCTCTACGGCTCAGCGAGGTTATGGGACGATGGAGTCATCTGCCCCACTGAAACACGCTCTGCCCTAAGTCTGGCCATCTCGATCGCTCCTTTTGAACCGGGAGCCAAGCCGCGCACTTTCGGAACCTTTAGGATGTAGTTACTGAGATGCCCAACACCATGCAGCCCGCAAGGAGTGAGTTACTGCAGAAACCATTAGTAAAGAAGCTCTTAATCGCCAACAGGGGTGAGATAGCTCGACGAATTATCAGAACCTGTCGCATTCTCGATATCGAAACAGTAGCCGTGTATAGCGATGTTGATGCTCACGCTCCGCATGTTCAAGAGGCTACTTTTGCAGAGCCGATTGGTGGCCCGATGTCCTACCTCTCGATTGAAGCAATAGTACGGGCGGCGCTGCGCTCTGGGGCGGACTGTGTGCATCCTGGATACGGATTTCTATCTGAGAATCCGGCGTTTCCAGATGCGCTTGAAGTCGCCGGAATTGCCTTTATCGGGCCGAGCGCGGAAACGATCCGCGCTCTTGGCAGCAAAACTAATGCAAAGACCTTAGCCGCTAAGGCGAATGTCCCCATCGCTCCAACGCTCTTGCTCTCAGGAATTTCAGAGGATGAGCAGCTGCGAAGTCTAGCCGAGTTCACAGCTCAGGTAGGCTATCCGGTCATCATAAAAGCTGCTGCTGGTGGTGGTGGTAGAGGTATGCGAGTCGTTACCAAATTCGACCAAGCCGCAGAAGCTCTTAAAAGCGCCGCTAGGGAGTCGTTAAAGGCGTTCGGTAGTGCTGAGATATTCATCGAACGATTTATCGCTCCTGCTCGTCATATAGAAGTTCAAATAGCTGGAGACCTACATGGCGGAGTCGTTGCGCTCGGAACGCGTGATTGCTCGCTACAACGTAGCAATCAAAAGATCATCGAAGAGGCTCCAGCGCTAAATCTTAAGGCTGGGGTTAGTGAAGAGCTATGTCTGGCAGCATGCAGAATCGCAAAGGAGGTTGGATACTGCAATCTTGGCACGGTGGAGTTCCTTTATAGTGATGATGGTCTGTTCTACTTTTTGGAGGTGAATACTAGGCTCCAAGTTGAACACCCTGTTACTGAACTGATTACGGGGCTCGACTTGGTAAAGCTGCAGATTGAGATAGCGCGCGGTGCCGCTCTCAAAGATGCGCTCGGATCATATGATACACCCTGTCCTACTGGGCACGCCATTGAAGCCCGACTATGTGCCGAAGAATACATAGGCCAGTCCGGTGGCCACTTCATCACGAGCACTGGTGTAGTTCTCGACCTACATGTTCCGCGCGGACCACGCGACTCGGGACTCATTAGGGCTGACATGGGATACGATGTGTGTTCTGAAGTATCGCATCACTACGACTCATTGTTGGGCAAGATAATCGTTCATGCACCTGATCGAACGCAGGCTATCCAGCTTTTGCGAAAGGCGCTTAGTGAAACGCGAGTATCGGGAGTTGGTACTAACCGCGCGCTTCTAATGCACCTGATTGGCACTGCCGCCTTCCGAGGACTTCTGCACAACGTGCAAGGTACGGTTACGCTGCTCCCATCAACTGAACAGATACACGAGGATTGGATATCCAGTCATGCAATAGCGGCTGCTTCCAGACTGCTCAAAAGGAGTTCTTTGTGGGCACAGGTGTCTCCATGGTCTGATCCTGATAAGGCCTCAGCTTGCGGTCTGGCTTATCCATTCTCTACTTCAGTTCACGGCCTAACAATCACATCGCAGTCTCGTCTCGAGAATGACGGAGTTATTGTTCACATCACCAATCCCTACGAGCGTGAAGTATTCATTCGCATCGGCTCCTACACCCAGGATCTCAATGGTTTAGGGACGTATTCCCTTTCCCTAGACCGCTCATCAGCATCACGTACATCGATCCTCCTCGACGGACCGATAAGCTGGGTGCACTCTGAGTCAGGCTCGGTTGGATTGCGGACAATTCACTCTCGAACGATAGCGCCCACCGATCATGAGACCTCTGGTGAGCTGGTAATTACATCGCCTATTCCAGGCAAGGTAGTGTCCGTAACGGTATCTCCAGGAGCTGCCGTACAAGAGGGTGATATTCTTTTAATTCTTGATTCGATGAAGATGGAACACCCTTTTAAGGCGCCACGAAGCGGAGTAGTCACAAAGATTAATGTGTCTAAAGGTGCCCTCGTTAACGCCGGAAGTGCATTATTAATCATTGGATGATAACTTTTTTGGCCTACTGTATTGATAAAATAAATCAAAGGCACTCTGGGAGTTCCTTTATATTGCTGCGAGCACTTACCTGGCACAACGGTGGTCTTAATCTAACGCTGTCCATGGCACTTATCATCTGCACTCCAACGGTGACATTGGCAGACGTTCCTTTGAAGCGCGGCTTTACAGAACGGTCGTTTATACTGCTATGGCCCGGACAATCCTCTGATGATGCTCAGCTTGATTTAGACGCGCCACTGGTTACCGATCGTCCCAACTTTACTGACGCTGCTAGTACCGTTGGTAGAGGCGTATCACAGATAGAGTTCGGGTATACGTATTTTTACAGCGAGGCTTACCCTGGCAAAGGGAGTGCGCACACCTACCCAGAGGCGGCTTTTCGCTATGGGGCGCTAAGAGATTGGATCGAGCTGCGTCTGAGGCAATCGCTGATTACACAAGACATATCGGGCGATTCCTCGACCAGTTTGGGAAATACTTACCTTGGGACTAAACTCGGACTACTTCCCCAGTATGGCCTACTGCCGCAGGTCTCAGTGCAGCCACAGATGACGCTACCAACCGGCTCGGGAGACTCGCGCACAGAGCACATTCTGCCGGGAATTAACACGCTGTTCTTTTGGACGCTTGCTGACAAGACATTCCTAACCGGTAGTAGTCAGGTCAATCGTTCGGATACCAAAGATGTTTCAGATATTAACACTATCTGGGCACATTCAGCTGTAATCGGCACTCAGGTCGACAAACGGCTCTCCTGTTTTATCGAGTGGTACGGCATCTTTAGGCGATCTGCGCCTAATAATCCGGACTTACATTTCGCGGATACCGGCCTTATGTGGCTATTCGATAACAACACTCAACTTGACATTCGATTTGGTTCGCGACTCCAAGACCGCTTTGGCGAAGAGCTATTCGCCGGGTTTGGAATGAGTCTGCGCTTTTTGTAATCCTAAGTTCGGCAGTTAAGGAGAACGAACTTGGTGCAGGTGGCTAAAACCACCAAGGATTATAAACTTTTCGGATGTGTAACCCTGGCACCGTCAGGGTGAGAACCGAGAATTCAAAAGCCGCAGTGATGTTAGCAACATGGGCCGTCTGCCGGCCCGCAACTGCCGAATCGAAATCAACATTTCTAGTCGCACACCTAATTAATCCGGAGGGATCTGTGAGGGACTATCGACCATCGCGATACTCATTGCAGAGATCTCCCAGCAACCGAATTACCCCCGCGTTAAAATCTCGTTGAAACCGAAAACTAGGGCCTAGCAGCGCCGATAGTATCTGAAAAAAAGCTTTTTTTATCAAAACAATAACCGGCCCAACTACTCGTCTATGCGATTGTATCTTCTCAGCCCGAATTTCTGCTGAGTAGAGTTGGCAGAGGCTCCGCAGAAGCTCAAGCCTTACCGGGGACACTACAAGAGATCCAGTAGTGATCGCAGCTGAAACGTTGGCTACACGCTCCTGCTCGTTAGGAGGCATAAGACCTTGAGAAACTAAAGATGTTGTCCTTGCGGTTAGAGAATGCGTCAACTGTTCACAGTCTAAACCACCTATCTCTAACCAGATTTTCTCCGTGCTTTGCCCCATAGGCTGTGAGAGTATCACAGAAATCGGTGTCGATGAAGCTCTAGGTAGCGAACCCTAAGATATTCTTCTCGCTCAGTAATATAACCGCTGTCTAAGCCAGCAACAGCCGAGACTAAAATCGCAGCGCCTTTTAGAAACCGCGGGCCCGGCCTATAAAGATCGCTACCTGGGGCAAAGATCACCTCACCGCGTTTAACTGCCGGAAGATCCCCCCAATTCGGGAGCCCTTGCAGCTTTGGTAGTGCCTTGACACTATCAGTAATAGGACCATTCTCAGGCGCCACAATTATTACGTCTACCCGCGCAGCCACGATATCAGACCAGGTTAGAGGAAGATGCCGCTGCCCGGGAGCGCGCTCAACTGACCTGCCTCCAAACAAACGAATGAGGTCTGGAAACCAACGACCCTCGATTACGATCGGATCAACCTTAGACAATACTGCTACCTGCTTACCTCGACAACGATCAAAAAAGCTGTCAGCCCACTGCATCAATTGGGCTTTGATCGCATTTACTAGAACACGAGCATCAATGCGGTTGCCAACAAGCGCTCCGAGCTCTTCAATAACTCGGTATACATCATCAAGTCTATTTACCCTGATATCTTGAATAATAACTTCGTGTCCGAGTTCACGCGAAAGATAACTCTCCGCCCCAGCAATAAAGACTTTAGTGTCTTCACTGCGAATATCGGCCAATACTACATCAGGTGCCAGTGCCTTTAATTGTCTGAAGTCAAGAAAATCGCGAGTTAGTCCTTCGGCGCAGCTACTGGCCTCATTATCAGCATAGAACTGATTGTGGTGCCGTTGCCGGGTAACAACTACTGCTTGTGAATTTTCGGATGGCAGATCGGCTCGGTGGGAGATCCCCACGAGCTCTAACTCAGCGCCGAAACGACCGAGTATGTCCTGTGCAAATGGTTCAAGTGCAACTATTCTCACAATACGTGTATCGGCAGACTAGGGATTTTCATGAGCCCATAGTGTGGGTGAGGTGAAGATAAATACCTTGCAGCATAAGCTAAACTGCTAAAGGTTGGGTTTTGCCAGGGGCGTTGTTAGTGGGCTGTTCCCTGCGCGCGCGAGTGATTTTAAAAACAACTACTCGCACTGCGTATAGTTATCTGAATTGTGTCAAAAAAGCGCAACCGTCGCTCAGGATGGCCGGCCAATGTCTCTCAAAAATGCTATTGACGCCAATAGATTATACGGAGCACTCTAGAGCAAGGCTAACAAAAAAGGTAACTACTCAGCACGTGCATCGACTGTAGCGTTAGCCCCTATTAAGGGG
>CAZZLV010000066.1:0-10581 GCA_964655155.1 uncultured Bdellovibrionales bacterium | reverse complement strand
GTTTTTTTATTATGGTCTTGGCAAAGTGCTAAAGTGTTACAAAAGTTCAAAATCCTTGGTGCTGTTAGCCGCCTGCACCATTTTCGTACTCCTTAACTGCCGAATTTAGGATAAAGCCAAAGTTTATCGATTCCTTTTCGGGTGCGCAGCCATCTCACCATCCAGCAACTAAGTAAAAGTAGATCGAACATGGTTTGTATCAGTTCGGTGAGCCATATCTGGATCGGAGCACTGTGACTTCACCGTGACTTCACTGTGACTTCACTGTGACTTTTGTGCGGTAACTCAGAGGAATGAGTCATGAGTTTTACGAAGATAAGTTGTGTGTTGCACTTTGCGTTAACGGCAGTGACGCTATCTGGAGCGGCTCTCCTTTCGCTGGGCATTACTCAAGCAGAGAGCCAGAGCCCAGCGCAGCCAGAAGCTAGTAGCCCAGCGCAGCCAGCCACAGCCGCTAAACCAGGAAGAGCTAACATAGCTGCTCAAAATGTTGCCGGTACTAATCAGATCGCTATTCCTCTAGGTGTCTCGATTCCAAAGTACTCAGTTACACGCTTGTCAGCGCCTGAGCGCCTCGTCATCGACTTGGAGTCAACCCAGATTTCGTATAGCCAAATAGCCAAGCAAAAAGATCTAGAGTATGTGTCAGGTGTTCGCGTAGGCACACATCCCAATAAAACTCGCATAGTAGTTGATCTTAAGGATGGCAAGGCGGTTACTCACGAAGCTCACATTGATAACGGTATGTTGATGCTAACAGTAGCCTCAGCGGCTACTCAAAAAGCCTCAGTTGCTAATAAAAAAGATCGTGCGGCTGATAATAAAAAGCCCCAGCAGAGTAACTCAAATCAATCTCATCTGGCGCTTGAAGAGCAAGCTGTTGTCTCTGGCTCAAGCAAGGCTGATTCAGCCCCAAGCGCTCCTGCGGTTACGCAGCCTAGTGCAATCAAGCAGCCAACCGCGTTTGAGAAGCCAGTACGTAGTTTGCGCGCACCTATTGGATCTGGCTCTGTGGATCGAGCAATGATCTCTCCAGCATCCCTCGAACAGATGATGGTTGCCGCACAAGTTTTCACTCCTGTTAAGATACAAGAAGCTAGTTCTCAAGCGATTGCCAATTTGATAGCTGCAAAGCTGGAAGGGGAAGGTCTACAAACAAGGGGCCTGCCAGCGTTCGAGAGCCCCAAGCAGCTTTTTGCAAAGTCCGTGGAGTCAAAAGAAGCGGCAGATTCAACCGAAAAGCAGTCGCAGAAAGCTAAAACAACCAAGATCACATCGATCCTTTTAGAGGATCAAGCTACTAGCTCTCCGGCAGTAGTAATTGCCTTTAATGGAGGTCTTGATCATATCATGACTCGAACCGCTCCGTCCGAGTATGTTGTAACGCTGCGAGATACATTGGCAGAGGCGCAGCTACTCCAGCAGACTATGTTTGCCTCACAAGCCAGCAGCGGCATTCGCTCAGTAAGGGTCATCGCTGATGGTGATAACACGCTCGTGCGTATTTTTACACAGCCATCGAGTTACTTAACTGCGACACAGAACGGAACTTTTCTCAAGATAGAGCAGACTCAAGACTTAGCTCAGATAGCGCGTGATATTCGAGCGCAGATCGCTCCAGCAGCCTTAAAAGAGGGCAGTGCTGGAAAAGATGCTGCCAGTAGTAAAGTAGCGAAGGATGCAAATACTGCAGCTCAGAAAGATTCAAGTACGGAGGATAAGCCCGCAAAACAAAAGAAGGAAGATGTGGTGCTAGATCCGAATTATGGTGAGTTGGCAGCGATCAAAGGCTCGTCGCTCACCTACACTGGCCGACTTATATCCCTTGATCTTCAAGATGCTGATATTGATAGTGCGCTCAGAATCATAGCTGAGGTCTCGAATCTAAACATTGTTGCTGGAGATGGTGTTGTTGGAAAGGTAACATTAAAGCTTGTCGATGTCCCATGGGATCAAGCATTAGAGGTAATCCTTAAAAGTCATGGTCTGGACAAAGTTTTAGAGGGTAATGTTCTACGAGTAGCTCCTGTCGACAAGCTGCGCGCAGAGCGCGAATCATTTAAGCAAGCTAAGGTGGCCGAGGAGGAGCTGGAGCCGCTAAGTGTTAAATATATCCGAGTGAGCTACGCTAAAGCCGCAGAGATTAAGAGTCTAGTTGAGACTGTGCTATCTGAGCGGGGAACCGTGGCCTTTGATGAGCGTTCAAATCAGCTTGTCGTAAAGGACACTCGCAAAGGATTGCAGAATGTGACTGAGCTAATCAAGAAGATTGATCTGCGAACACCTCAGATCCTCCTTGAGACTCAAATTATCGAGGCCAATCGAAATTTATCACGTCAGTTAGGTGCAGAGCTTGGCTTTCAGTACATCCAGTCTCCAGCAACTGGCAACGGCACTGGCTTAAATTTCCCTTCGGCAATAGCAGTTGGAGGCAGCGCAGATCCAACTAATTCCAATAGTATCACCGGCTCTGCATTTCCGGTTGCCTCTACCGCATCACTCGGCTCCGCAGTAACGATGCTGTTTGATAGTGCTGATGGAACAAAGAGTTTAGCGCTACGACTCTCGCAACTTGAACAGGAGGGGCAGGTTAGAATTATCAGCAAACCAGCCGTCGCGACAACTAACAATAAAGCTGCTGAGATTAAGAGTGTAGAAAAGTATCGTGTAAAGTTGCCAAACGGAGGCTTGTCGATAGCGAGTGGCTCGGGAGCTTCATCATCGGGAAGTGGAGATGTCGCTACACAGACTATTGAGGCTGGTATCATTCTGAATGTAACTCCTCAGGCATCGCCGGATTATTATATCTTGCTTGATATTAGGGCTAAATCGAGCAGCTTTGGTGCTAAGTCAGTTGATGGAATTCCAAATGAGATTGAGCGCAGTGCCAGCTCCTCAGTTCTTGTTTCGAGTGGTCAAACATTCGCTCTTGGAGGGATTTACAAGATCACAGAGCAGGATCGCATATCTGGTGTGCCGTTCTTCAAAGACATCCCAGTTTTAGGGACGTTGTTTCGCAATACGACAACTGAGCAGTCGGATGAAGAGTTGCTGTTCTTCATCACGCCGCGGATCGTCGAGGGCAGTTTTGAGGATGCCACAGTTAAGGTTATTTCATAGAGAGAGGGCGATATGAGTGATTTGCGGGCTATACTCAAGGTGAGCAGTCTATCCGTGGCATGTGGCTTGTTATGGTTGACAAGCGCATGTGGTGGTAACGGTGCTGCCAATAACGATCAGGGTATGTCAGTAACTCTTTTGGGACTCTTCAGTTCAAATCGATTATCAAACAACACAAGTTCCGGCTCAAGCGGAGGAGCCGTAGGTGGCAATCAAACGCCCGGCAATCAGGGTTGCGGACAGCTGCCGACAGGTGTTAGTGGCGGGTACATACGTCTTGGTGAGGCTGCACCTGAGCCGGGTGGCATGGCTTCAACAACCAACCCCAGTGGTACCGATCCTGCCGGAGGATTTGTATCGGTAGTAGGATTGCAGAACAATCTATACGGCCAGGCATTTAGAGCTGAACGCTTGCTGGTCGACTTCTATATCCCAGGAGCATCGGCACAGCCACCATCGACAAGTGTGCCGGTATCTCTTATAGCCGGCCCGGCGGAGTCTGCTTCTCAGGTTAACAATGGCCAGGGTGGTGCAGCGGGCGGAGCAGGAAACGGCCCAGGATTGAGGCGCCCTCTCTTTACGAGCTTGCCCCCCTCCTTTTCTAACCTGTGTAACCGGGCTTTGGCACAAGTGACGATAATACCTTCAGCCATTCGCGAGTGGTTGAATTTTAATCGAGGCCTGTTACCCGAGGCACCGTTTAAAATGGAGGTAACGATACGGCTAAATGGTGTTTCCTCCTCAGGCAATCGTTACGACACTAACGACACTACATTAGATTTTGACATTCTGCCCGAGACTTATGTGGAGCCAACGACGGGGGAGGAAAGTGCAACACCGGAAGCTTCACCGACAGCGGGTATAGCAGGATTTGAGGGCGAGGTTGTAGAAGTCGGCCAACTCCCTAGCTTGGATGGTATGTTTTAGCTATTGCGTTTTTCAACCTAAATTAGGTGGTTAAGGATAACAAAAACGGCACATCTGGCTAAAATCACTGCGGCTTTTGAATTTTCTGTGCTCACCCTGATGGTGCCAGGGTTGCGCCCTAAGAAAAGTTCAAAATACTTCGTGCTTTTAGCCATCTGCACCATTTTCGTTCTGCTTAACTGCCGAATTTAGGTTGAACCTAAAAAGAGCAGTTGCGTCATTTTGTGGCCCGCAACTGCTCTTTTTAGGGTTATATGTGCCATTTTCAGGCCCGCAACTGCCGAATTTAGGATAACCACCTAACCTATTGATCTCACAGAAATAGCGATAAAAATGAAGTGCTGATCTTGGCACGCTTGCGGTAGATCGCTAGGATACGGCTCCATGGATATCAAGGACATTGAACACATCATCAAGATGCTCAAGCAGAACGAGGTTACGGAGTTCGAGCTCGAGCAGGAGGGAACCCGAGTTAAGCTAGCGAGAACGCCTGCGGGTAGCTTTGTGCATGCTGAGACGCGGGTAGATCTTGTGCCAGCAGTTCAGCAGTTAGCCGTACCCGTGGTCGCTGCAAGCAACGGTAACGGTGTTCAGGAGGATCTCGGCCGATACGTAAAGGTAGAGTCGCCCATCGTTGGGAGCTTTTACAGAAAGCCATCGCCTGATGCTGAGCCGTTTGTTAAGGAGGGTGATGTGGTTAGTAAGGGTAGCACCCTGTGCATTGTTGAAGCGATGAAGCTGATGAATGAGATCGAGTCTCCTACCTCTGGCAGGGTGGTAAAGGTGCTTGGCGCAGAGGGTCAGGTAGTGGAGTTTGGGGAAGTTCTATTCCTCATTGATCCAGCGGTATAATCGTCATGAGTTCCCTTCCATTTAAAAAGATCCTAGTCGCAAATCGCGGCGAGATAGCTTTGCGAATAATCCGCGCCTGCCACGAGCTGGGTATTCAGACTGTAGCAGTCCACTCAAAGGCAGATGAAGATGCGCTTCACGTTAAGCTAGCCACAGAGAGCGTCTGTATCGGGCCAGCGTTAGCAAAAGAGAGTTACCTCAACATCGCCTCGATTATGTCAGCGGCTGTTGCAACTCGAGCCGATGCGATTCATCCAGGTTACGGATTCCTGAGCGAGAATTCAGCTTTCGCTGAGATCTGTGGTAGCTGTGGCATCACATTTATCGGCCCTACGGTGCGCAACATGCGGATTATGGGAGATAAGGCGCGCGCACGCCGCGTTGCCGACAAGGTTGGTGTGCCGACTATCCCCGGTGATAGTCGTGGATTGCTCGATCCGGCTGAGGCGCTAGCCATCGCTGAGAAGGCGGGCTTTCCGATCTTGCTTAAGGCATGCGCAGGTGGCGGTGGCCGGGGCATGAAGATCGTCAAGGGGTCCGAGGAGTTTGTATCTACCTTTCAGATGGCTCAACGCGAGGTAGAAGCTGCGTTTGGCGATGGACATCTGCTAGTTGAGAAGTATTTGCCACGGGTGCGTCACATAGAGGTGCAGCTTGCTGGCGATCAGGCGCACAATGTGATTCACCTGGGGATTCGTGATTGCTCAATCCAGCGGCGCTACCAAAAAGTGATTGAGGAGTCTCCATCGATCGGTTTACCTGACGGATTGCAGGAACAGATCCAGAATGCTGCAGTAGAGCTTGGTAAGGCAGTCAACTATTCCAGCTTGGGAACGGTAGAGTTCCTGGCTGACGTTGAGAGCAACAAATTTTACTTTATTGAGATGAACACTCGCCTCCAGGTTGAGCATCCGGTGACCGAGATGGTAGCTGATGTGGATCTGGTCAAGGAGCAGATTCGCTTGGCTGCCGGGCTTGAGCTCTCTTGGAAGCAGAGCGATATAAACCCAACTGGCCATGCCATGGAGGCTCGCATCAACGCAGAAGATCCTCGTACTCTTATCCCGTGCCCGGGATTGATTAAGAGCTACCATCCGCCGGGAGGCAATGGAGTTAGAGTTGACTCGGCTCTGTATGCGGGATACTCGATTAAGCCTTACTACGACTCAATGGTCGGTAAGCTTATTGTGCGAGATAAGGATCGCGAGTCGTGTATTAAAAAGTTGCTCGTCGCGCTCGATGAGTATCTGATTGATGGTGTAACGACTAATATCGAGCTACACAGAAGAATTCTATCGCATCCGGATTTCAGGAGTGGTAATTTCTCAACTAAGTTCTTGGATCAAACACAGCTGTTCGATTAGCACAGCGGCGTTTTTTGAGTGCGCTGTAGACCCTCTCTTACAGCGGTGATTTCGCTGCGGACTTTTGGAGCAATCTGTGGAGATCTTAAAGGGGTAGCAAATTATGATTGCGTCGATTTTTGGACGTTTCTCGCGGATAAGCCTTATTTTTCACGAAGCTCGCTGCGCTTCGGAATTTGCAAGTGCTTCCTTGCACTTGCTCCCCAGAATCTGGCACTTTCGTGCAATATTCGGGATAGCTAGGTTAGTAGTGGTTCTAGTTGTGTGGGCCTCTGCCGTGCAGGGTGATTTGCTGCAGGCAGCGCTGGCAGATACGGGGCCGTTAGCCAAAATCCTCGATAAGGAGCACGACTTTGGTCGGGTCATGCAGGGGCAGAAAGTTGTTCATGAGTTTGCTATTCAGAACTCCGGGGATGCTGATTTAGTCCTGCAACGGATAGCTCCATCCTGCGGCTGCACCGCTGCTGCGGTGAGCTCTAGTACTATTAAGCCGGGTGCAAGTGAGAAGGTTCGGGTAACCTTTGATACGGCAGGGATGTATGGAAGTAAGACCAAGACAGTCAGTGTGGTTACTAATGCTCGCGAGTATCCTGAGGTTACCCTTACGATGCGTGGCTCGGTAGTTCGTGGGGTTACAGCAACTCCAGATCGGTTAGTTTTTGGAGAGATATCGCCAGGGGCATCCCCAGCAACTCGGACGCAAGAGGTAGCAATCGCTGTTGCTGAAGGTATGGATTGGGAGGTAGCTCGAGTTATCTCAGGATCTAAGTTTGTCAATATTATCCCACTAGGAGTTCAGGGTGGAGCCGAGCGCTACTCGGTTGCGATACAGCCAGATGCTCCCAAGGGAGAGATGCGAGAGCGGTTGATAGTAGAGTTTAAAGATCCAGCGCATGCAGCGGTTAATATACCGGTTATAGCCACTATTATGGGCGATCTGAGGTTAAATCCTGCTACGGTTTCGTTTGGAATCATCAGTGGCACAGAACCGATCGAGCGTCGAATCAAGTACGAGAATTCTTCGAGTATTCCAGTTGTCATCTCTGGAGTGACGAGTTCACACCCAGCGGTCACGGCCGCTATGCTTGATCTGGATGTAGGTAAGCGCGGAGTTGTAGTAATCAAAGTTGATCCAACCAAAGTGAAAGGAGATATAAAAGCTACAGTTGAGCTTACCACTAATCACCCCGAGCAAAAAACTCTTGCGATAAGTGTTTATGGGGTGCAGCCACCCAAGTAAGCGAGTGCATAACTAATGAACCTGTCAGGTGCAGCGGGGAAGGGACGATATAGTTCGGTATCCTCCAGGGCTATGGCTCTTGTATATGCTGTGGCTCTTTCAGATATTGTAGCGCTGTCAATTGCTATACTGTTCCACATTCCGGATACCGAGTTGTACGCCCAAGAGAGCAGCTCGCACGTGTTGTATCATGGGGTACCGCTGCCCGTAGATGAGCGGCTATTAGTTGGGGGTGAGCTGCTTAAAATAGCTCTGTTTGGCGAAGCCTTCTTGGTGTCTCCCGCCGATGCGCCGCGGCAGGTGGTGCTCCGATATATTAAGCACGCTAAGATAGCGCACGCTGATTTCAAGGATGTAGAAAGGTCACCACGAGCGCAGCATGGCATTTCTAACGATGAGCTCCGATCAGTAGCGCTAGCCGCAGCGCAAAAGCTAGACTCGCAGGTGTTGCAGGCGGTAGCTGTGCTGGGAGTTACTGCTCAGGCAGCCCAAGCATTTTCGTCGCAGGAGCTATGGAGACATCTGGTAATTAATACCGAGATGCGCGCTAAGCTTTGGTTGGCGGTTGATGGAGTGCGAAATCATGCGATAACGCAACGTCTCTGTCTAGCCGGCGCAGCGGTAGTGCGTGCGGAGGGTGAGCCTCAATTAGTCGCGCCAAAGACAGCGCCAAATGTTGCGCAGCGCGGATACGTATCTCCTGAGGTAGCAGAGTTATGTATACAACAGGCTAATCAAGGAGCGCTTGAGGCGCTCTTTGCAGGAGGCGATCCAGCACGGATACTTGAGGCTCTAAGAATAGATAGCAGGCCCTTTATGCTGCAGGTTATTGCTTCCGAGAGTGATAAATCAGTATCCAGCGTAGAGAGCATATTAGCAAACCTTACGCAGTCTCTGAGCGACCTTGATTCGCAGCGATTTGAGCAAACACTTAAAGCCCTAGTGGCTACTGGCGCGACTTTTGGCGTGTCCGGTGATCTAACACCAACTAGACAGGTTTTTATCGCTCGAGCAATCGCACAGGGTGCGTGGCGGATCGCTATTGAGCAGATTTCGCAGATCCGATTTGAGTCGCGATCCTCTATAACACATACGCAGCTTGTTACTGCACTTAGAGGATTATCAACACGTGATTGGGAAATCATGCTTAATCCCCAGATTCGTCCGGTGCTTGTGCGGTATGTTTCCAAAGATGAGGAGTTTCTCTCGCAGTGGAGTGCAACTCATCGGCGTCTGATCTTTGACCTGCTAGAAGCTGAATCGGTCGATGCAGCGCAACGCCTAGCGCGCGCACTGCAACAGGAAGATATGACCGTGGCCCACTCCGTAGTTCCTCAGGTAGCCAACGCTGTAGTCGAGGGTTACCTAAGGAGAAAAGATCTACAACAGGCCGAGCTAGCCCTGCAAGAGCTGAGGGCAAAGCCTACTCTGGCGCTTAGGGTGCGACTCATCGCTGCGCGTTGGGGATTATCTGTAGTTCGCGTGGCTGTGGTGCTCGCTATTATCTTGGCGTTCATAGTGCTAAAGCTGAAGCTGGCGCAGATAATCAAGGGTAGGGGGCAGACTTACCGAACGACACCAGATAGCACAAATCATAGGGCGTATATTACCGGAGCTGGTGAATCCGCAGCTAATCAAAATACAACATCCTTCTCAGAGGAGTATATCGAGGCTTTGCGGCTATTTGGATTAGAGCCAGGAGCAACACTCACGCAGATAAAAAATTCTTATCGTTCTGCCGTGAAAAATTATCACCCGGATAGATCAGGTGGGGGGGCAAACGATGATCCGACGCAGTTTATCCGGCTCACCGAGGAGTATGAAAAGTTGCTCCGGATGCATAAAAACCACGGTCAAAGCCCCTGTCAGTCATGACTGACAAGGGATTTTTGTGATACAATCAGAACGAGGGCTATGTCACAGACAGAAGTATCGCAGTCGGGGGGTGCAGATAGATTGCGAGAAGCTCGCCAATTGCTCTTGAGAGGAGCCTATACAGCAGCAGAAGGCGAGCTTTTTACCCTCTTACAAAAACCTGAATTAACCCCAGATCTGAACCTAGCTGCCCAATTAGAGCTGGCATTGCTATATCTTGCAGGGGCTCAATCAACTAACGGTAAGACACTTTTAGAAAAGATAGTTAGCTCAAGCGACTCAGGTGTTTTAGCAGGTCTTGAGCCAAAAATTCATGCAGCAGCTCTTCTCATTAAAAGCAATGCATGTTTTATTTTGGCTGAAGTCTTAGCCGATCAAGGGAAGTATGGATTAGCCAGATCGTATGTACTCGAAGCTCAAAAATATATCGTGACGTATGAGCAAATTTGGAATGGGGACTCCAGCAGTAGTTTTGAAAGTAAATTATTTTCCTGCATGGATTGCTGGTTGCAGTTAAAAGACTGGCAGCCAGAACTGAGTACAAAGGGATTTCAACTGGCAGCCTTAGGAGGACGAATTAGAA
This sequence comes from uncultured Bdellovibrionales bacterium, assembly GCA_964655155.1. GTDB lineage: Bacteria > Bdellovibrionota_C > UBA2361 > UBA2361 > OMII01 > OMII01. The sequence goes on along the minus strand of CAZZLV010000066.1, from coordinate 620 downwards.
GCCTAGCAGAGTTTGAAAATGCCACACGTGAGCAGACGTGGAAGCGTCATCTTATGGTGGGAGAGTATCTTTTTATGGTGGCTCAGTTTTTATGTGCAAAATCCAACGATCCTAATCAGCCGGGTCATAGAATAAGAGCTGACAACGTTCAAGAAAAAGAAGATAGACTTAAAGCGCTTTTTGATGAAGGGAGGCAGCTTTCTGGAATCGCTCAGATTAGCGAATTTTCGCTTCATCCACGTATGCCAATATCTGTAAAAATCACTAGTTTTAGCCAACATCTATTGTGTGACTCCGCCTCTTGTTTTGGTCAGGCATATCAAGCCTTGCAGACAATACAAACTGCTAACACTTCTCAAGCGTCGATTGGCCACCCAGTTAGAGGAGTAATAATTGCTAGACTAAAAGAGGTGTACAAGGCTCTTAACGACGATATTCAAATCGATTACTGGAATAAACAGCTCTCTGCCCTAAGGAAATGTCTGAATAGTTAACAGGCCTAGACCGTATTTTTCGCGAAGCTTGCTGCGCTCGCGGTAAATCACTATAGGTTGTTGTTTTGATTCGCATCCGCGAATCGATAGCGTTTGCCAAAAGCCGTTATATCGCTACGGACTTTT
>CAZZLV010000065.1:0-10628 GCA_964655155.1 uncultured Bdellovibrionales bacterium | reverse complement strand
TCACGCGGAAATACGTGATTTATCACTCAAAACAATGGGTTATGACCCATCAGCAACCATCGGCACCCACTCGATTCCGCGATGAGCCTTTGAACTTTTCGGAGGCTTTAACCCTGGCACCGTCAGGGTGAGCACTCGAAAATTCAAAAGACAAAGTGATTTTAGTCAGATGCGCCATTTTCGGGCCCGCAACTGCCGAATTTAGGGTTAATCTTTCCATCCCGCTTTGCTCCGCAAATCCGCTCCTTAATAGGGGCTAACGCTACAGTCGATGCACGCGCTGAGTAGTTACTGAGGGTCAAAGATCAGACGACTCCAGATACGAAGCACTACTCTCCTCATCGTTGCCTTGATCACTTCCTTCGAGATGTGTGCCAGCGTACTGATCAGGCTCTGAGCCCTTTACGAAATACTCCATAATTGCGCCTGGCGCCCCTGCCGATGTACGAGATCCGCTGTGTTTAGAAACCCAGAATGGCTCTACCCCGTCTGGCACGGCGAAATCAAGCTGCTGCTCTACCTTGGGTGCCCGATATTCAATTCCGAGCTGTTCGGCTTCCGACCGAGCCTCTCGCTCAAGCTCTCCCGCAGCTCTGGCCTCCTCTGCTGCGAGAAAATCCCGCATGAACGAAAGCCATATCGGAGCCGATACTACGCCGCCAGTCTCTTTGGCTCCAATTGCTTTCTTCTGGTCAAAACCGACCCAAACACCGCATACCCAGTGAGGTGTGTAACCGACAAACCATGCATCCATCTGGTCGTTTGATGTTCCGGTCTTTCCCGCAACTGGACGCCCAAGCTCCTTAACTTTATATCCTGTACCGTGCTCAACAACTCCCTTCATCATGTTAGCCATCACAAAGGCACTATTCTCGTTGATCACACGCTTTGCTTGCTGCGGCTTCTCGGCAGTGTAGTCGTACAAAACTTTACCAAAACGATCCGTAATTTTGGTGACAAATACCGAGTCAAACAAAATACCCTTGGCAGGAAATACCCCGTATGCTCGTGCAATCTCAAGTGGGCTAACTTCACTACTGCCCAGAGACAAAGAGAGATTGCGCCCCATTGGACTAGTTATACCGAGTAATCGAGCATACTCAATCGCCGCATCAACCCCGATCCGCGAAACGATATCCGCAGAAACCAGGTTTCGTGACTTCTCCAGCGCTGTACGCAGAGTTATCGGCCCTAAGAATTTCTCATCAAAATTTGCTGGAGTCCAAATCGTATCGCCGACACGAAAAGATCGTGGCGTGTCGTGGACTATAGTTGCTGGTGTATATGAGAACTTGTCTATAGCCGCTAAGTATACTATCGGTTTAAATGACGACCCAGGCTGCCTAAGAGATTGAGTAACACGGTTAAATTGACTGTGAGCATAGTCGTATCCGCCCATCATCGAACGCACCTCTCCCGACAGCGGATCTATTAAGACAATTGCCCCCTCTATCTGTGGAGTTTGGTCTAAAAGTAGTTTGCGCGAGCGCCTTCCATCGGCGCCAGGAATTTGCCTGGGGTCTTCACGAAAGGCGACCTCAATAACATCACCAACCTTAAGGCTAGCAGCCGGATCGCCGAAGCGCGTCTCATCATTTGAATCAAGAAATTTCTTTGCCCAGCCAGATTCCTGCAGGTCAACTGCATACTCCTGCTCTCCGAGGAGTACCCTTGCGGTTCCCTTTAGAACCGAGATTACGTACGCCGGCAGGGGCGAATCGACAACAATTTCAATCTTCCCGTGCTTAGCTGCATACTCCTTAGATGTCATCGCACCGATCGGGCCGCGCCAACCACGGCGCTTATCGACCTCGCGAAGACCAGCCCTGAGAGCCTTAAGGGCTAATTGATCCGCTTGAGGATCTACCGCTGTTACGATCTCAAGACCATCTGTATCGAGATCAAGATCCCTCCACTTTTCCGAAAATACGCGCCGTATTTCGCCCACATAGAATGGAGATGCAAAGATATTTTGCTGGCTCGCTGGGTATACCACGAGCTGTTCCTGCTCGGCCTTTTGCAGCTCGGCATCGGTGATAAACCCAGCTTCGCGCATCTGACCTAAAACCGTTGCCTGCCGTGACTTAGATTTATCCAGATTTCTCAGTGGTGAGTAACTGCTGGGTGCTTTGGGCAACCCCGCCAGCATGGCAGCCTCTGCTGTCGTCAACTCCGACAACTCTTTATGAAAATAGATCCTACTTGCTGCCTTAATTCCGTATGCACCGTTTCCGAAAAATATCTGATTGAGGTAAATCTCAAATATCTCATCTTTGGAGAAGCGGCGTTCAAGCCGATACGATAGGATCGCTTCCTTGGCCTTACGCACCAAACTCTTCTCTGGAGTCAGGAGCAGATTCTTTACAACTTGCTGGGTGATAGTTGATGCTCCCTGCTTAGCGTTGCCACTTTGGAGATTCTTGTAAACAGCACGCGCGATACTGACCGGGTCAATTCCGTGGTGACTATAAAAAGAAGCATCCTCAGCAGCCAGAAAGGCCTTTCTAACCCTATCGGGCACCTCAGAAAGCTTTACAGGATACCTCTTCTCGACGAAGAATTCCGCTATCAACGCCCCATCACGAGCCAATAATCTCGATACTGCTGGTGGTTGATAGTCCTCAATCCGGGCGAGACGTGGTAGGTCTCGAGTTAGATAAAAATATGCCCAAACTCCAAAGAGAGCAACAATGCAGCTGCCTGATACCACAGTAGTCAAAACTAGGAGCAAAAACTTCTTAATCACCACCCTAGCGTATAACCAGTGGGTACCTTCAGTAAACTCTCGAAAACGCACCTCCACCGTATTCAGTTGCAAACTCGTAGTAAAGTCACGAGCCACATTGCTGACCGCGCCGATTTACTGCTAGGTCCCACTTCCCACCGCAGTAGCATTCGGAGTGGGCGTCGCTTTCGCCATCAATGCCTCTTCGTGTGGTATCAAGCGTTTTGCCTCAACATCACGAATGACGTAGACAGTATCCGATTTTGAGCTCTTAACGTATCGCCGCAACTCTGAACTCGCTTCAGCAACGCCGTTTGCTGTCGACCCACCCTTGGCAAGCTCCTTACCAACGACTAATGTTATGGTATCCTTTTCCGCGCCTTTAGTTGCAATCGTTAGCTGCAGGAACGGGGCATCGAAGGCGTCATCCGGAGGCGTGTCTGCAAAGTCATCAGCCTTAAGGCTAGAAAGATCCTGCAAGTACTGATCCAAAAATACCGGATCGCTCTCTTTGCCGTTAACTGTCCACGATAAGCCTGATGCTGCTATGGTTGTCGGAATAATCCCAGAGCCCGCAGATACAACGCTCTCGATATTACTAACCGTCAGAGAAACGATAGAGCGGTTACGCAAGTCGTTAACTTTTTTTACAAGTGATGTAGATGGGTCTGCTGAAAGCCTAAAAAACGAATCGACTCCGCCGATCTTAATGAAAAATTCGTCTACCCCACCTGCTAATCCAATCCTATGAGCTAAATACACTGTCACCTGTGACGGCTCTGCGCCATCTCTCATCTTCAGTTCAAAAGTCGCCTTTGGTTTATCAAAGCCGTACTGTTTATCTAAATCACTTCGATTGAGATTATTCGGGGAGCTGCCATCACCGTACGGTTGTATAAACTCGGTAACGGTCAGACCTTGCAACGCATTCACTAACGCATTGACCGCCTCAGTGGAAGCAGGCAGAGTTCGTGGCTCGGTAATTTTCCACTCTCCTACGGCCGGCTGAACCAGTTTGATTCCTCCCTCGGCAGAGGTAAGCACAGCTTCGCGAACATCAGTTACGTTGAACTGAATCGGATTCTTTGAGCGCAGATCACTACTGCTTTTACTAAGATTGGAATAGACTGCGTCCGGCACAAGAAATACCCCAGCTCTTCCCGAGACCTTAGTGTAGCGTTTGCTCAAGTACTCATTCTTCTTACCGAAGGCGACCTCTATTGACTCACCTCCTGTCTTGTCCACAACCAGAGTAAGTCCGGGCTTATCGAGACCGTACATCGAGAGATCCGCATTTAGCTCGCGCTCAGACAACGAATCCTCAAGCGGAAGATCTCTAACAGCCTTTACGAACTCTCCCACCCGATTACTGTCGAGCAAAGCACCTCGAACGGCGGGCAAACTCCAGGTGGCTTTTGCTTGAGCGGCCTTTTCTTGAGACGGCTTGTTTGCCTCGGCCCCTCCGGTTTGCGGTAAGTTTTGCACGATCGCATACCTCTCAAATCGCCCCTCGCTGCTCCTCAGAGAAACATCAATACGAGTGATTTGATTCTCGCTGACACCTGATAAAGCCTTTTTTTCACTAGACTCTCGTTCACGGCTCGGCATCAGCACCTTTGTCAGGTATAGAATCGACACAGCCAAGACCAACGCCAAAGTGACCGTTTTACGGGTATTCATAGTTCAACCTGTAGGTGAAAAGTAACTACGCAAAACTAGCCTTTCGTCTCCACCACACAAATAGCCCGAACAGCAGAATAAGTTCAGGCCCAAGGAAGCTAAGCGCTAAAATAACATTAAAAGTGGCCTGCGGTATCGGTGCCACAGATGCTCGAATAGTTTTGGGGCCTATGGCCACGCCCCCCTCCTCTCCCAGCACCCAGTTAACTGCATTCAGCACAAGATTACGATTACCCATCGCCGAGAGGTTGCCGTTTTGAACCCAAGTGGCATCACCAAAGACGATAACTCGCGCCATCTTCTTGAAACCGTCCTCTTCTTTAGCTGCGCCTGCAGCACTGATTGACTTCTCCATCAAAACAGCTATCGACACGGGCCCGGTAAGGTCATTAGGATCTCGAGCCGCAGTTGCTCCAGCGGGATCAAATAGCGCACTTAAGTTCTTCTCAGCCCAGGAGGTCTTGCCGGATTTAATCAACTCAACGTAGTTCGCCGATCCCTCAGGAGAGGTTGGTGCTGCAACGCTCGCGGCAAAGGTGAATACAAGCGGCTCAGCACCGGTCATCCCAGTGGTGATCGCGTGGGCACTAAACTGCTGAGCTAAAAACTGCACCGCTACCTGCGGCCCTGAAAATAACCGTAGCTGCTCATCGAGAATTACATCATCTCCTACTGTGATGCCAAACGCTTGGGCAATAACGCGAATATCATCTGAGTTACGGTCTTCAGGATTTGCCATAAGCACCAAGCGCCCGCCCTCATTGGCATACTTGATAATGGCGTCACGCTCCGCTTGAGGAATCGGTCTGGCTGGCGCTGCAACGAACACCGCCGCTGCATCCTGGGGAACTGAGCCGGTCTGCGCTAAAAGCAAGCCCTCCACAGCCACATGTTCATCACTGAGCGCCGCGGCGAACTCTTTCATTCCGCCTGCCCCCTGCTCCTCTAACTGCGGCTCACCGTGACCCTGCAAGTAATAAAGCTTCTTCGATGCTCCCCTTGAAAGCTTAATGATCGCATTAGTAATCGACTGTTCATCGATCTGATTCAGTCGGCTGATCCCCTTGTTTGGCCCCTCACCATACTCAACATACAATAGGTTGCCCGGCTTCATACCCAACGCATCTACTTGAACAGGTCGGGATCTCGGATCGATTATATCGAAAGATAGGCGCCTATCATTCGCATACTTATACATTTGTAGCAGTTCGCGGGTCGTTTCCTTATTGTGCGCCTGTGGAGCCTCAATCGCGACCAAACGTACAGGCTGCCCTAAACCTGCCACAACCTTGATTGATTTAGGAGATAGGCTGTATACGCCTTGCTCGGTTAAGTCCCAACGCTTCTCATTTAGAGCAACAAAGAGATTTGCCACGATAAGCAGCCCAATTGCGACTACTGCGTACGCTAATGCATGAGCCCCAAAACGTGCTGTTCTGCCGGTCATAACTCCGCGAGCGCGACTAAAGCTCTCTAGTCCAGAAGTTAAGCCCCACACAACTAGACACAGCACCCCTGCAACTATATGCAACATCAAGATCGGCTGTGAAACAAATGAACCAACCACAACAGCGCCAAGCACTCCGAACAAAATTAGCGTTGCGCCTATGTAGCCACAAAAACGAAGAGCTGTTTCCATATCGACCTCACTCGAACACTACACCACAAACTGATTCCAGCGCTCTAACGCCACCGATGCACCTCTAAGGCTCTCTGGGAGAGGAAAACCCCTAGTAGAATCAAGCTCACAAAATACGTCAGAGCCTTGAGCGATAAAACTCCCCGCAGAAATTGCTGAACCTGCTCTATCGGCGAGAGATACCTCAGAACATCTGATGCTGTGCCGCCCAAGGATTCAGCAGGAGCCTGGATCACATACAACAGGAGCAAAACAACCATGCTACTTACCCCTGCTACGATCTGGTTCTCAGTAAATGACGAAACAGCCATTCCGATACTGGCGAAGGCAAGGGCGCACAGCACCACACCACAGAATCCTAGAAGAATAGGCGGAACCTCCGGAGTACCGTACACCATAAGCAGCAGCGGAAATATAAAGCTAACAGTAAGCATCGCTACAATAACTACCGCCAAGCTTAGGAACTTACCCCACACAACCTGAGAGACCGACACTGGGGAAGTAATCAAGAGCTCAAAAGTTCCTCGACGCTTCTCTTCAGCGATAATCCGCATAGTTAAAAGTGGTATAAGGAAAACCAGAATAACCACCATCGTCTGGAACAACCCCTCAATCACCATCTGATTTAAATTAGGCAACTCTGCTCCTCCGCGAAATGCCATCATCTGCGACATCTCATACATCCGCGCAAAAAACGCCAGGTAATTAAAAAAGAAGAAACCCACTAAGAGCGCAAATCCGGTTATCACGAAATACGCTATAGGTGAAACAAAGAATGAAAGCAGCTCCCGCTTACAGATCGCTAGTATATTTCTCATACTTTATATTCTCTTACTTACCCTAACCTCTTAAGTAGTCTCTCGCCCTTTATGACCCCCATACACACGTGCGAACTCAAAGACACGTAGCGCGGCCTCTCTTAGAAATTCCGACTATGAAGCCAAGCTGATCCCTCGTTGAAGCCCAGGTTCATCTTCACTGCTAACGCTTTCAAGAAATATCTGCTCCAGATCCTTCTCCTTGGTAAGCTGGTTTAACATGCTCTCAATAACCACTCGCCCACGGCTAATAATAACCACCTTGTTGCACACCATTGAAACCTCAGGAAGGATGTGAGTGCTCAAAAGTACGGTATGCGACTCTCCCAGAGAGCGAATCAAATTACGAATCTCTATTATCTGCTTGGGATCGAGCCCGCTGGTCGGTTCATCAAGAATTATCACCTCCGGCTCATGAATAATGGCTTGCGCCAACCCTACCCGTTGGCGATATCCACGAGACAGGTGCTGGCAGAGTTTATTTCGCACATCGGTGATAAAACACTGCTCCATAACCTGATCAATCCGCTCGGTCATGGTAGCCCGAGATACCCCCTTAATCTCGGCGATAAACTTAAGATACTCACGTACCGTCATCTCCGGATAGAGAGGTGGATTCTCGGGAAGGTAGCCGATCCGTTTACGCACCTCATCAGCCTGAGCAACAACGTCATACCCAGCAATAGAGGCCTTCCCCGATGTAGGAGGAAGAAAGGTCGCCAGCATCCGGATTGTGGTAGTTTTGCCGGCACCATTGGGGCCAAGAAAGCCAACGATCTGCCCCCTCTCCGCAGAAAAACTGACATCCGAAACCGCGATGTAGTCTCCATACGACTTTGATAAGTTTAAAACTTCAATCATCGTTTTGCCTCGAGTATTAACTAATCTAGATTAATCCCTAAAACACTATCACCAAAAGCTATGGTAACTGCTCAGCGGTTTTAACCTAAATTCGGCAGTTAAGGAGAGCGAAAATGGTGCAGGTGGCTAAAAGCACGAAGTATTTTGAACTTTTCTCAAGGCGCAACCCTGGCACCGTCAGGGTGAGCACCGAAAATTCAAAAGACAAAGTGATTTTAGTCATATGCGCCATTTTCAGACCCGCAACTGCCGAAATTAGGTTTATTAATCCAGCCAGAGCTCTTTCGATTACAGATATTTCACTGCCGTTTTAATAACAACGAATTCACCACTCCTGACAACTCAGTTTCCGGAAATTCGCCGATACTAGGCAGGCGAACAATCAGGGCCTTGCGCACATCCTCGGCACCAACAAGGGCTCCCTTGCTAACCTCGCTGCTCACTGCAGCTACCGCTACTGACCAAGCAAGACCAGTAAACTTACACGAATAATCGGCCGCAGATGCCAAGTATACACGACGTTGCACGCGAGCGATCGGAAATACGCGTCCTAGCTCCTGGTTTACTATCGATATGCCTTCCGACTTTTCGTGATCATACCACCGCGCCCCGGCGATCCGTACGATCCTTTCACCCACCAATAATCCAATACCTGCTATGAACCGGTCAAGATCTCCTGAGAGCTTCTGTAGTACCCCATCGCGGATCGTCCCACCCGGCTCAAACGCCGATTCAACCCACCGGTCTAGCCGCTCTAGATCTGAAAGCTCTCCTGACACCAAAGAACCCGCGGACTGCAACACTTCAGTAACCCACGCCACCTCTCTCTCAAATTCCCTTATACGCTCCGGAGCTGCCAGCATCCACCACTCTAGATTAGGGGAAACGAAGTGCCCCGGGCTGAGCACCTCAAGCTCCATCACCAGCGACTCAAGCGACGAGAAATTGTCGCCACTTGCTCCAAGTAGCACCCTCTCCCTAACAAAATGCTCGAGTGGAATGGTTATACCGATGCGATTGGAAACTACTGCACACTGTTCACGATGACCCTCGGCCCATGTTGCTGCTCTGGCTGAAACCAGGAGATCACCGATATACAGAGCGATGGTTCGCGCGACTATATCGTGGCCTGCTTTAGCCAAAGCCGAGAAGCGCCCCTCTAATGGGAAATCTCCGTCCGGCGCATACCGGTTGATCAGGTCATCAAAAACGATACAGTCAGTTGCATCATAAGCCAGAGGCACGTTCCATGCTCGTAGCAAGGCGCGCGCCGCTCTGACTGAGTCGCTGATTTCAGCAGACCCCAAATTAGCAGAGCCCGCTTCAGCTGGCTCAGCGGCGGAGCCAGCCCTCTCGCGCTCGCTGGTCGTAGCGCCATTCTGTATAAACTGCGGATCCTTCGAGCGCTCAACAATCAAAGCGGCCCCCAGCTCTCCTCGCAATTGCTGACCGATCGTTGGGGCCAGAAGTTCAAGCGCTTGAAGCTCTGCGAGCGCTTCTGCTTTATTATTCCCCTTCTTTTTATCATGTACACACAAAATGCGGATCAGAGCATCACGTGCCGAAAGCCTATCGCGCTGGAATAGCGACTGACGAAAGGCGGTCTCAGCCTCTGCCAACGCACCAAGGCGAGCGCACACAGTGCCGGCGTGATACAATGCCTCCGCGGCAGCATACCCTCCGCGCTTGGCAACTTTGTCAAAGTCACTATAGGACTCACGCAACCCATCTGCATCGCCCGCCTCATAGGCTATACCACGTAAAGCGATTCCGCGTAGAAGGTAACCTTCATTGAGCGCTCGATCCTTCTGAATCACTGCGTTGGCCGCATCGAGTGCGCGCGCATACTGTTTTTCTATCAGGAATGATCGAGCAAGCTCACACGATGCCAGAGCACCAACCTCAGCGTTAAACGAAAGAGTGTGAAGAATGGTGCGAGCTTCATTGAATTGCTTCAGCAAAAGCCGGTAACGCGCAGCAAGTAGCTGCGCCTGAAAATGTGCGCTGCCACGCTCTGGATAGTGCTCATATAACTCAAGAGCCTGATCCGCTTCACTAAAAAAACTGAGCGCAAATAGCTCATAAAACCATGCTGTTGCATCTTTTGGATTATCCAATCGTGCGGTGCGCGCAAGGTGATAACACTCAAAGTACTCGCCAACCTTAAGAGAGCGTGAGGCTCTGCGCATTAAATCGCCTTCAGAAGCAGCATGAGCATCATGGCTTATGACTGCTCCGATCAGATCCGGCAACTCATTACGTGAGATCGTCACCATAGCCTCAAAATCACTCGGCACCGAGAAGTCTAGTTCCATCTGAGGAACAGCAGCGTCATTGGTTATGGCCCGCGGATTGAGCACTAGCTCTGCTACTCGCGATACGTGAAAGAAGCTAGCTTCAAGCGCCAACTGCAGCGGCACTGACACTGCTATAACATCAGCAGCGTGCGGCGGCTCGGCAGTGAAGGCATAAAGCCTTCGGCTCGTTAAATTTTCTGAAAAGAAGAGATCTTGCAGTGCTCGAATGCTGAGGGAGTCAAAAGGGCCCCATGATCTGCGAGGGCTATACCCGTCACACTCACGCACCATGAATACCAACACAGGCGGGAGCGATTTCAACTCTGCTCTGGCTAACGACACACTCTTTCTATCCCCGTCCATTTATTACTCAAGTAGCTGTAGCTGCTCAGCGGTTTTTTAAGTCTTTATTCACGCTTACCGGGTAAAAACGGCCTTTTCGTTGCTTATCATACCCTCATTGGGGGGGGCTTAGTGCTGCTCTAGCAGTTGATCTTTCCACCCTGCAAGGCTTCCTCAAAGCCACTCCTTAATAGGGGCTAACGTTACATATAGCGCTTTTCAAAAGTCATTAGCGATATAACGGCTCTTGGAAAACGCTATCGATT
>CAZZLV010000064.1:0-10829 GCA_964655155.1 uncultured Bdellovibrionales bacterium | reverse complement strand
TTTTAGCCACCTGCACCATTTTCGTTCTCCTTAACTGCCGAATTTAGGATAATTTTTCAGTCTCCGGCATGCCGGTGAAAAATTAGTACAACGGTGTAGGTAATCTGCAGAGTGCGTAACTGCTCAACCGTTTTTTGCTGAGCAGTTGCTAGAGAACTATAACCACCAACATTCCAACAAGCAGGGTACACAGCATACTGCGACTGGCCAACATCGTTACGGTAGCTGCTAAGCCGCCCCAAAGGTGTGGGTTCGAGAGTTGGAATATCAACTCGCCGTTGTTCGCGTGCACGATGAAGATCTCAGGAGCTACAATTCCTATTAGAGCTCCAACTGGAGCGTATCTCAGTCCTCGTTGTACAGGCGGGGAGAGAGATATGGGCAAGTTTAGGAGCAGAAAGAAGCTACGGGTAACGGCACTTACTAAGGCTAATCCGATGATGATTAAGAGGATTCTAGCTTCCACGATTAAGCGCGCTCCTCTGATTTCTCCCTGTTTGCAATAGCATCACTTAAAGCGCCAACAAACATGGCAGAAACTACAGCTAACAGGATGTTGAGTTTAAACGGAAGAGCTAGGCTCGTAATCGATACGATACCGGCTGCGACAGCAGCATACACGATCGGGAGCCTATTAATAATCGGTATCACAACTGCCAGTAGTGCCAAAGTTCCTGCGAAGGAGGCACCCCATTCTTGAGGAACGGCAGTTTCAAGGAATATCCCTAAAAGGAGACTGATCTGCCAGACAATCCAGTTAGTTACAGCCAGACCTAGATAGTAGGGGATGCGGAGCGGATCCTTTGGTCGCTCTGAAAACCTGGCCATGTAGAGCACGAATATCAGATCTCCGTTCATGTAGCCTAGAACAGTTCTCTTCCAGAGAGGATACTGTTGAAAGTGTGGGTGTAAAGCAGCGCTAAAGATGATGAAGCGAACATTCACAAGCACCGCTGTCAGTAGGATCGTCCAGATCGGTGCAGCGCTAGCTAAGAGCGGCAGACTCGCCAACTGAATCGAACCACCGTAAACTAGCAATGAAAACGTAGCCGCTTCTAATTTAGAAAGTGGCGAAGAAGCCATTGCCACTCCAGTAACCAAGCCCCATGAGAATAATCCAAAAGAACAACGGGCGACCGATCGTGCGCCATCAAGCGCTGTTCGATGTTCAATCTCTGAGTATTTACGCATCAGTCTTCGGATAACGGATCTTCCCAGCGGTAGTGGCAGAAAGGTCTCTGTGAGAGGTTCAGTCTATAGACACTGTTTAAAAAAAATATTAGGCCACAATCGATATTCAATTTTAGCGACTAAATAAAACAATTTCAACCATTTAGCAAATTTTAAGAGTGTTATACTAAGAACCCCGTTTGCCAATTAATGAATAGTCGGCACAGACTCCGCTCTCTATAGTCAGACACAGTCGCTTACGGGTGGCGACCTGGAGCTGTGCCATGACGTTGGTTATGTTCGAAGATTTCAGGTTTTGTAGGGTTGGGAAGTGTGATGAAATGTAGATGTATGGTTTGGTAAAGACAATGTCAGCAGTTTTAAGATTAGTACAACCGGAGCAGTTTAACGAAGAGCTTGATTTGCCGTCAGGGAGTTCGTCGGCCTCTGCTCATAGCCTTCAAGCAGCCTTTCAGTATTGCGCCCCGTGGAAGCCTTACGTTGCGCGGTATGTAATAGAGCGCTTCTCAAAGAAGGGTTCCCTTGTTCTGGATACATTCTGCTCCACGGGAATAGCGGGTGTCGAGGCAGCTGTTGCCGGACGTGGATTTGTTGGGTGTGAACAGGACCATAGCCTGATCAAACTGGCCAGAGCCAGACTTTCACCTGCAGACCTAGCCGAAGTTGCTTTGAGGCTTCAGTTTATTCCAATTAAGCGCCCGGTCGATCTCAAAATCTACACCGGCCCGTTTCCTCACTTCTTTGACTCAGACACATTCAGAGAGCTAATCAACGTCAAGTCAGCTCTGCGTTCATCAACTGATGGCGCGTCAGAGTTCGTATCATTCATTGTGGCAAGTATCCTGCATGGCCACACCTCGGCTTACCTCTCGGCATATACTGCACCTTCAGAGGGATTGTCCCCGGAGGCTCAAGCTGCACTTAATCGCAAGCGGGGTGAAGGGCCGTCTTACAGGCATGTGTCTGCACGAGTACTCAGGAAAGCTGCGTCTTTACTCCAAGAGGGTGTTCCAGCAGCGCTCGTTGGCTCAAACAAGTTGCAACGTGATGTAATCGTATCTGACCCGGCGGCAATCGATAGAGTTCAGACCGGATCTGTTGGTTTGGCACTTGTTGCACCGCATCAACCCGGAGTGATTGAGCACGGATTGCAATCGTGGTTGCGCACTTGGTGGCTCGGGACAGATGTGCCAGAGCAGCGCAAGTCGCCACGCGACCTCCATGATTGGAGCAATCAGGCTAATGAGGTGCTGGTCGAAGTTGCTAGGGTGGTTCAGTCTGGTGGTCGTGCTGTCGTTCGTCTGGGGCAGGGTCGATTGGGATCCAAGATGGTCAATTATGGAGCTGCGGTTGAGTCGCTAGTAAATGAGTGTCTGCAGAGATTCTGGAGAGTTGAAGGCTCCATATCTGAGCGCCACGTTAAGTCAGCAGCTAATGCTGCTGGTTCAATTCCTGGCAGTCAGGGAGCGCCGCTTACGGCAGAGCTCCTGGTTCTGCGACGCAAGTGACCGCACGCTATTTCTTGTGCTACGTTTTCTGATATCATTGACGCCTGCGCTTATTTTAACTTAGCGCCAGGATGTTATGTCAGATGAAGTTTTTGGTAATTCACGGGGGCTAGCTCCATCAGAGCTTAGGGCTGTACGTAAACTCTATCAGCGCGCGGTTGATGCTACAGAGCTTGTATCGCTTGAGCTTGCAAGAGAGATGTTAAGCATCGCCCAAGAGCTGAGGCGAAGGATCGGAGTTCTTATCAACCGGCAGGGCCGAGTAGAGGCCGTTATTTTAGGCACCAAAGAGATCATCTATCTTCCGGATCTGGGCCGTTACCGTTTGGGTCGCGCGCGTCTCCGGAATATCCGTCTGGTATTTACCGACCTCTCTCGAGATAAAGATCAGGCGGCGATCCCGTATGATGTTTACGCCGACCTTGAGCGCTTGCGGTTCGATGTAGTAGCGAGTGTGCGCAGCGCTCCCAATCGAGTCTCTATGTCGTTTGCATACCTGGTTCCAGCGAAGGGGCAGGACACGGCTGCAACTATGACCGAGGTCGTCAAAGATCTTGGGGCGTACGAAGATAATTTTCTAAACCGTATTGAAGCGCTTGAGCAGAGTCTCTCCTCGGAGGTAGTTAAGCTCGATAGTGATCAGGTAGGAGCGGTTCTTGTTGGGGTGTATGATAAGGGAGCTATTGACCCAGAGACATCGATGCTTGAGCTACGCGAGTTGGCTAGAACGGCGGGGATAACCGTTGTTGATACAGTGATGCAGAGGCGTAGAATCGATCCAAAGACATTTATGGGGAGCGGTAAGCTGCAAGAGCTAGTAATCCGCTGTCTGCGGCTTGGAGCTGAAGTTCTGATTTTCGATGCGGAACTAAAACCATCGCAGTGGCGCTCGATCACTAATTCAACCGAGCTAAAGGTGATTGATCGGAGCATGCTGATTCTAGATATATTTGCGCAAAGAGCGCAGAGCGCCGATGGTCGACTCCAGGTTGAGCTGGCGCAGCTAAAATATAACCTACCGCGCCTAGTTGAGAAGGACGCTGGTTTGTCGCGACTTTCAGGAGGAATCGGAGGACGTGGCCCAGGAGAAACAAAACTGGAGCTCGGCCGCCGAACAATCCGCGATAGGATTGCAGAGCTTGAGCGTAGGCTGGGTAGAGTGCGTGAGGCACGTGACTTCCGTCGTGTGCGTCGCCGGGAAAATAAGATGCAACTAGTATCAGTTGTGGGATATACCAACGTGGGCAAATCTACCCTGTTTAATCTGTTGACGGGAAGTCAGGTTGTTGCAGAGAACAAATTATTTGCGACGCTCGATCCGAGTCAGAGACGCCTATTTCTACCTAACCGGTCGGCTACCGAAGGAGTTGATTCAAGCGGCAGGGTGGTCGTTATCAGCGATACGGTAGGGTTTATAAGGAAGCTGCCAGTTGAGCTGGAGACGGCCTTTCGAGCCACCCTTGAAGAATTGTATGATGCGTCGCTATTAGTGCACGTGGTTGATGCGGCCGATCCAGACGCTGTTGGTAAGTATCATGCAGTACGCTCAATTATTGCGCAGATGAGCCTCGCGAAAGCGCCAGAGCTGGTGGTGGTGAATAAAATTGATGCCGTAGCTCCTGAGCTATACCAGGCACTGTGCACCCGTTTAGACGCAGTGCCAGTCTCAGCTTCAAAGAAGATCGGTATAGCAGACCTGCTCGCTGCCATTGATACTCGTGTGCCGTATGTGCAGCTGACATCAGTCTCTGAAATCAACCGTTAGGCCGTCATACCCTAGGGCTACCCCTGTCGGTAGCTGAGAGGACACTTCATCGTGTTCGACTGTGTGTGTCATATGAATTAGGTAGGTTTGTTTGGCACATAATTGCCGACTGATCTCGATAGCTTCACCGATGGAATTGTGGGTGTTGTGAGACTCCCATCTTAGACCATCGAGAAATAGGTAGTCTACTCCGCGCAAGACATCGGCGGCACGTGGCGTTAATCCTTTGCAGTCAGTAGCATATCCGAGGTTTCCGAGTCTAAATCCAGTGACCGTCGTGTTACCGTGAGGTAGCGGAAAGGCATGGACTGTAGAATTAAAGATTGAAAACGAGCCCTGGTTAGAGATTTCTTGTAGATCAATCTGTGATACCTGCCCTCCGGGATAGGTTGGATTGGGCTCAACGATGTAAGGGAAAGACCGACGTAATCCTGCTAAAGTTTCTGCGCTTCCGAAACATTGAATTCGATCATTAATAACGAAGTTAAAAGAGCGCAGGTCATCAGTGCCGTAAATGTGATCGGCGTGTGCATGAGTATAAATAACGGTGTCAACTCTGGTAACTTTATGTTGCAGGCACTGATGGCGTAGGTCTGGGCCGGCATCAATCAGCAACGCTTTGCCACATGCATGTGAGATAATCGCAGATGTGCGGTTACGGAAGTTCTTGGGATTGCTAGAGCTGCATACTGAACAGTGGCAGCCGGGCAGTGGAACCCCAGTCGAAGTTCCCGAGCCTAAAAGCGTAAAGCGGTGTATCATGCCAGTAACAGCTCAGCGATTTTTTAAGTCGTTATTCATGCTCATTCGGTAAACGCGGTCATTTCGTTGTATTTACTTTCTTGTGACCCCCTGAATGGGGCTGGCGTCTTTTAGCTTCGTAGGTTGTGTTTCCAAAACGCTCTGCTCTGCAAAGCCGCCCCTCACTATAGTGATTTGCAGACGTCAGTGCCAGTAAAACTGGCAAGGCTTGTGCCTTAAACCTAAATTCGGCAGTTGCGGGTCTGAAAATAGACCAGGTGCTTTTGGCCATCTGCACCATTTTCATCCGCCTTACTGATCTTTCACCGGCATGCCGGTGAAAAATTAGTATATCGCCAAGGACTTTTCGAAAACGCTTAAGAGGCTAACGCTAAATTTGCTCAATAGGCTCGCATGCCAAAGCTATGCTGACCTCTTTTTAGCGTTAATAAACGACATCCTCAGCGAGTGCAATACCTCCTCCATAAAGCGCGACTCGTCCGGTGAAAGATTGCCCTTAGTTCGGCGCTGGAGCATCGCCATAATGTCGATAGTCTGACGTGCGGATTCGAGGTCTATAGGTATCTCCATCCCCTGTGGGGGTGGCATCTCACCTAATTGTACCAGTACCTGCGTTGCAAGCGACATAATAAATGAGGTGAATCCGACTGGCTCTGTGTCCTCGGCTGTCTTAGCCGAGGACATCGTGAAAGTGGCTGTATCTGAGGCTTCTTGCTGGGAGGGCTTGGATGAGCTTGTGGGCTGTTGCTGAGGTTTCTGGGCTTCGGCCTCAGATCCGCGTTCCTGACCAGCTGCGTCAAAGCGACGTTTATCGACGACCTGAAATGACTTACCTTTTTGTGTTTCGTTTTCTGATGTCATAGTTGTTGAATTCCTCTAAAGCTAAATTCGGCATTTAAGGAGTATGAAAATGGTGTAGGTGGCCAAAAGCACCTGGGCTATTTTCAGACCCGCAACTCCCGAACTTCGGCTAAAGCATTTGCAAGAAGTCCGAAGCTAAATCTCGGCTTCTCAAAAATGCCATTGATTCGCGTATGCGAACCACGTCACTAAATTAGCTTGGGTGGTATTCTAGCATGTCTTAGCAGAGCATTCACGGGGGGATATTTTTGCCTATCCCAGCGGTAAGCACTGCCAGCAATAATTGACTGTTCAGTATCAAAATTCTGACACACCTGACCTAAACTTGGACAGCATCGGTGGGTTATTTCGTATAACTCTTTGAATTTATTTGGCGCATCTTTTTTTTGCGGATCTGCATCGTGACCTCCACAGCTGGCAAGCTTTTCGCATTGGTCAACAGTAGTAGTTGTTTGTTCGCGCTTCCGGCCACGGAATGGTGACGGAGGATAACGTAGGTAAGCGCGTCGCATTTAGCCGTGCATTAGTAAAGAGAGGTTTTGCCTATGGTAACGAAGAGGAAGAGTGATCTGGAGCTGATTCAGGAGTTTAAATCTGGTGATCAGAGCGGTTTTGAGGAGCTACTCTCGCGCTACAGCAACAAAGTATTTAGTCTCGCATCGCGCCTAACCAGGAATGCTGAAGACGCTGAGGAGGTGTTGCAAGATGTCTTCGTTACAGTACATCGAAAAATAGCTAGCTTCGAGGGGAAATCCTCATTCTCGAGCTGGCTTTATAGGGTGACGGTCAACGCTGCGTTTATGAAGCTTCGCAAACGCCGTCAGGATCATAGCATCCCTCTGGAGGATCTAATTCAGCAACCGAACTCAGTGGCTATACTTAAAAGTCCAGAGAGCACCTACGTTGATGCTCAGAGTATTCGTAATCAGATGCTAGAAGCCCTTGAAAACGCCATTCGCAAGCTTCCTGACGACTACCGGCCAGTGTTCATTCTCCGAGATGTTGATGGGCTCACCAGTCGTGAGGTAGGGCGTATACTTGATTTAACCGTTCCTGCAGTTAAATCGAGGCTGCATCGCTCGCGCTTGATGTTGCGGAGGCGTTTGAATCGATTCTTTGATGACCAGAAGATTAGCAACAATCTTGATGATCTTGATTTAGCTCTGACCTCTGGAGATGAGCGGTAGGGGCGCTGCGTTACTTGGGGAGCCGAGATAAATACTCGCCGACTCAATCTAATCTAAATTCAGCAGTTGCGGGCTCGATAACGGCGCATCTTGCTAAAATCACAGCGGCCTTTGAATTTTCGATGCTCACCCTGACGGTGCCAGGGTTCAAGCCCCCGAAAAG
This sequence comes from uncultured Bdellovibrionales bacterium, assembly GCA_964655155.1. Classification (GTDB taxonomy): domain Bacteria; phylum Bdellovibrionota_C; class UBA2361; order UBA2361; family OMII01; genus OMII01. The sequence continues at coordinate 3,392 of CAZZLV010000064.1, read as the reverse complement.
TTCAAAATCCTTGGTGCTTTTAACCACCTGCACCAATTTCGTTCTCCTTGACCGCCGAATTTAGGTTTAATACAGCTGCCCTTGATGCATCGGCAAGGTCGCCCTGCTCCTTGTAGGTGCTTTTGTCAGAGCTCCCGCCGTTGTAGTCTGCGGGGATGAAATATCACCGATTCGTCTTATGCTTGGTTTCCTGGGCACTGCCTGTTATTATGGGGTGCGGAGCGCCCGATCCAATCCTGCCCCCCCCACCCTCTATAGACCTTGAAGTTGCTGCGCAGCGTGGATCGCAGCTGGTAGCTGGGCTAGGGGCTTGTGGTTTCTGTCACTCGCTTGATGGTTTGACCAGAAGCCCCTTATCAGGTGGGCGATTGATGCGGGATACTTATGGCGAGGTGCAAGGGCCTAATATTACCCGTGCAGCTACCGGCATAGGTGCTTGGACAGAGGCCGATTTGAGAAGAGCCCTTCGCGCTAATATACGTCCAGATGGTTCCGAAGTTAGTTCTCAGCCTCACAGAGGCTTTGAGTGGCTTGCTGACACTGATGTGACTGCCATCACTGCATACCTAAGGACGCTTCCGCCGATAGACAACGAGGTCGCGGCGCGTCGGATATCTTTCTTAGAGAGAAATACCACTGGATTACTTGAGGCTCGTGTGGAGGTAAAGGGGTACATCCCGGCCTTGGGCCCTCAGTTTAAGGCGGAATACGGACAGTATCTCACCGATCATGTGGCACGTTGTGGTAGTTGCCATACAAAGCCGGGAGGCTGGATCTCATCTGAGGAATACTTGGCAGGTGGCAGAGAGGTCTCGTTTGCTGGTGAGTACAAACTCGCTCCGAATATTACTAGCTCAAAGAGTTCAGGAATCGGATCATGGAGTGAGGCTGACTTGGTGCAGTACCTTCGCTCAGGCAAGACGGCTAAGGGGCGTGAGGTTGATAGTGCCTTCTGCCCGGTGCAGTTTTATGCTAGGGCTCCTCAGGAGCAGATCAACGCCGTGGTGGCATATCTGCGGAGTGTGCCAGCAGTGGATTAGTGCTGCATTATTTAACCTAAATTCGGCAGTTAAGGAGAACGAAAATGGTGCAGGTGGCTAAAAGCACCAAGGATTTTGAACTTTTCTTAAGGCTTGAACCCTGGCACCGTCAGGGTGAGCACCGAAAATTCAAAAGACGAAGTAATTTTAGCCAGATGCGCCGTTTTCGGGCCCGCAACTGCCGAATTTAGGTTGAATATTCGAGGGGTATATGCTCGTTCTTGGAATTGAATCAAGTTGTGACGAGACTGGGCTAGCGATTGTCGAGATCGACGGTTTGGGCCGAAATACGCGACTTCTCGGAGAGGTGTTAGCCTCACAGGTAGCGCTACATGAGCGCTATGGTGGAGTGGTTCCAGAGCTTGCCTCACGCGAGCACATGCGCAACATGCCACTGCTGCTTGAAGGACTTCTTTCACAGACCGGAATACAGCTATCTGATATCGACGCTATCGGAGTAACGTGCGGCCCTGGTTTGAAGGGCTGCCTACTTATAGGAGTCACTTTTGCCATGGGAGTGCAAGCCGTGCACGGTATGCCGATCTTTCCGGTGAATCATATCGAGGGGCATATCATGAGCGCGGAGATGCACTTTGCTGACCTACAACCGCCTTACTTGGCTCTAGTTGTGTCCGGAGGGCATACAGAGATAATCCTTGTAGAGGGTCTTGGCCGGTATTCATGTATCGCCCGTACCCTCGATGATGCAGCTGGAGAGGCATTTGATAAATCTGCAAATCTTTTGGATGTGCCGTACCCAGGTGGAGCTGTTCTTGCCAGCTTGGCAGACCAAGCTGGCAATTCAAAGCGCTTTTCGTTGCCGCGTATCGGACGTGAGATCGTCAGCTTCAGTTTCTCTGGTCTTAAGACGGCTGTTTTGCTGCTGGTAAAGAAAAATGCTCAGATCCTCGAGAAAGATCCGTCAGCGCGTGGAGAGCTTTGCTGGGTGATTCAAGATGCTATCGTCGATGCTCTAGTCCACCGAACGGCAAAAGAGGTCGCAGGGCGTAACCTACCCCTTGTTGTATGTGGAGGTGTGTCAGCTAATCGAGAGCTCTTAAGGCGTCTTAAGGCACAGTGCGCGCAGGTTTATGTTCCTCCGATTAGTCACTGTGTGGATAATGGAGCGATGATAGCGTACATTGCTGCGCGCTACCTAGCATGTGGCTATCAACCACCAGCAATCGATATTCATTCGCGTTGGCCGGTAGAGGAACTAAGTACCTTCTATGGGATTAAAGGTGAGTCAGGATACGTTTAGAGGCAAAAGGCCAAATTTCAGAGCACCGAAAGCTGCGAGAGTCGCCAGAGCCAAAGACACTTTGCGCGATCTCGATGTGCGACCATCTAAAGAGCGCGGCCAGAATTTTCTCATCCGCCCGGAGATTCCCGAGGCGATAGTGGCTTTTGGTGCTGCTCCACCAGAGGCGCACATAGTTGAGATAGGGCCAGGCACAGGAGCCCTGACGACGCATCTGGCAGGTGCCGCAAGATTGACGCTTATTGAGATTGAGCCAAAATTCTGTGCGTATCTTAGTCAGAAGTACCCGCAGGCGAGCATAGTTACACAAGATGCGCGTACCGTAGATTTCTCGTTGATCGGCAGTGATCTGTTTGTGTTTGGAAATATCCCATACGTGTTTTCGACTGAGATCATATTTCAGCTTTTGAAATACAGGAGTGGTATACGGCACGCAGTGCTGATGGTTCAGCGTGAGTTCGCGGAGCGAGTTGCCGCCAATCCAGGGGGCAGAGACTACGGGAGCCTCTCAGTTGCGGTACAGCTCTATGCAGATGTGGATTTAGGGCCGATCGTTCCTGGAGATGCATTTCATCCACCGACATCAGTGCAGTCGCGGGTCATGAAGATATCGTTTCTGTCGGAGCCACGGGTAATAGTCTCTGATCCAGAGAAATTTGAGGTGGTAGTGCGAGGAGCCTTCTATCAACGGCGTAAAAAGATTGTTAACAGCCTGCTCTCGTGTGGTAGGTGGAATCGCGAGATTATTCTAGCAGCCTTGCAGAGTGCTGGCATCTCACCGGATTTGCGGGCGGAGCAGATCGACATAGCAGGTTTTGCAAGGCTTGCTGAGTCCCTAGCAGAACAGCGCAAAGCGGGATAAAAACCTTAACCCTAAATTTGGCAGTTGCGAGTCTTAAAATGGTACAGCTGACTAAAATCACTTTGTCTTTTGAATTTTCGGTGACTTCGGCGTGAGTTCAGTCGAACGCTCACCCTGATGGTACCAGGGCTGCGACTGCGAAAAATTCACCCTAGATTCGGCAGTTAAGGAGTGTGAAAATGGTGCAGATGGCTAAAAGCACGAAGTATTTTGAACTTTTCTTAAGGCT
>CAZZLV010000063.1:0-10858 GCA_964655155.1 uncultured Bdellovibrionales bacterium | reverse complement strand
GGTGGTTAAACCTAAATTCGGCAGTTGCGGGTCTGAAAATGGCGCATCTGACTAAAATCACTTTGTCTTTTGAATTTTCGGTGCTCACCCTGACGGTGCCAGGGTTGCGCCTCCGAAAAGTTCAAAATACTTCGTGCTTTTAGCCATCTGCACCATTTTCATACTCCTTAACTGCCGAATTTAGGTTTAATGTTTTTACCCCGCTTTGCTTCCGCAGATCCGCCCCTTTATCGGGGCTAACGCTATAGTTACTGTATTTGCTGAGTCGTTACCATACGCCTTAGCTGCCGAATTTAGGTTTAGTCCACCTTAACTGCTCTTGTTAGGATAAAGATTACCAGCTCGCAAGGGGTTATATTAAACCGCCGTTATGCCTCATCGGTGTGCTTACGACCTCTGCTGTAGGTAGTTGAAGATGAGCTAGAAATAGCAAAATCCAAGGGATTTTTTCAAGAAAGAGGCTAGTCCCTATTTTTATGATGCTCGTTGCGCCCACACTAAGAAAGATCCCCGTTGCGCAATTTTTTCACACCTCTTGATATATTTGCGGAATCTCACTCTGAGAGGTGTTATGTCTGAAATCATCACAATATCGATCCTCTGTTTTAGCTTTGGCGCCATTATCGGTAGCTTTCTTGGGGTCTGTTGCTACAGAATTCCGCTGGGCAGGTATGAACCCGTTCGGCAGGGGATCCGAGAACTCAAGTATCCGGTGTCGATTATCTCCCCTGCCCGTTCATTCTGTCCGCAGTGCGAAACTCAGCTAGCATGGCACCACAACATACCGATCGTTTCCTGGTGTATCCTACAAGGACGTTGTGCCTCATGCCGCACTGCTATACCGCTACGTTACCTGGCGCTTGAGTTTTTAGGCGGCCTGTTTGCTGTATGCTGCTACCTCAGATTTGGAGTGAGCCTCTCTGGGCTCGTTGCATTTGCAACGGTCTCAGCGCTGATTGTAATCACATTCATAGACTTTGATTACATGATTATTCCAAACGTTATCACCTATCCAGGCACCGCCTTAGGTGTACTCCTGGGAGCAGCTTCATCGCTCTTTCCTTACGGAGCACTAATACCGCTACAGCAACCATTCTCCCAGTCTCTATCAGAATCACTGCTCGGGATACTCTTTGGCGCCGGAACGCTATACGTTGTCTGGTGGCTTTATTGGGTGCTGCGTAAACGCGAGGGACTTGGGCTGGGTGACATAAAGCTGCTGGCGATGCTCGGGGCGCTCTTTGGATTGCAGTGCTCACTGGCGACTATCTTTATCGGCTCGGTGCTCGGATCGATCGTTGGACTAACATTGATAGCTCTGCGGCGACACAAATACTCGATGCATATCTCGTTTGGGCCATACCTAGCGCTGGCAGCTATTCTGTTTATATTTAATTTTGCAAACCTGTTTCAGTATATTAGTGGTGGTGTTGGAAGCACCGTATGGAGGGCCTTAAATTGAGCCGTACCAGCACCGCCCCAGAGCAAACCTTGGCTCTCTCCGTACTCGTTATCGATGACGACTACGAGGTCAACCGCTCACTTGAGTTGGTACTGCAAACGCTGGGCTATTCAACAACTACGGCTACATCCGCAGAAGAAGGGATCGCATATCTTGACTCGCGTGTGTTTGACCTGGTTCTGTGCGATCTAAAACTTCCAGTGGCATCGGGACTAGAGGTGCTCGCTCGTCACTCACAAAAAGTGCCGATTATCTTAATGACAGCTTTCAGTAATCAGGAGATCGCTTCTCAGGCAGCCGCTTGCGGCGCTTTTGACTATATTCGCAAGCCGATCTTCCCAGATGATCTGATGTTTACTCTTCGTCGTTTTGAGGAGCACGAACGACTAAGGCGTGAGAATAAAAAACTTAAGGCATCACTCTCTGAGCGCTATTCGTTCAACAACATTATCGCTAAAAGCGCCAGCTTTACCGGGGTCTTTGAAGTGATAAAACGCCTATCACCGTTTAATACAACGGTACTCATAACCGGTGAATCCGGCACAGGAAAGGAGCTGATAGCCAACGCCATCCACGAAAACTCTCCACGTCGTGGCAAACCATTTATCGCCATAAACTGCGGCGCAATTCCTGAAACACTCATGGAATCTGAGCTTTTTGGGCATAAAAAGGGGGCTTTTACCGATGCAAGCCGCGATAAAAAGGGGCTCTTTGAGGAGGCTACAGGCGGCACGCTCTTTCTTGATGAAGTAGGAGATCTGCCACTACACCTACAGGTCAAGCTGCTACGAGCGCTTCAAGAGCAGGCAATTCGCAGAGTTGGTGATGAGGTTGATATCGCCATAGACGTGAGAATTATATCGGCTACGCTCCGCAACCTAGACGAAGAGGTGCGTTTGGGACGTTTTAGAGAGGATCTCCTGTATCGCCTTAACGTAATCTCAATACACCTTCCGCCGCTGCGTGAACGCACTGAGGACATTACAGTATTGATTGAACACTTCTTAAAGAAACACGCCAAGAGACTAGCGATTCCAGAGAAGCTGATTCCACCAGAGGTACTGAAAATTCTGGTTGAGTACTCTTGGCCTGGTAATGCACGTGAATTAGAGAACTGCCTTGAGCGCGCGCTGGTACTATCACCGGGTGCTGAGATTGAGCTCGTGTCACTACCTCGGCATATCCTCGAACCGCGCAGGCAGACAGAGATCTTTTCCTACGATACCGCAGAGGGCTCACTCTCAATTAAGGAGCGCACAGCGACCCTTGAGATCGATCTGATTAAGCGGGCTCTTGTTGAAACTAAGGGTAACCGCACCCATGCCGCCAAAATTCTTGAGATTAGTCACCGAACCCTGCTGTATAAACTCAAGGAGTACGGGCTCGAATAGCACCACAGTTACTGCGGTGTAAATACAACAACATTGGTTATGGCGCTACATCTGCTGTTTGCTCAGCTTAAGCTTGCATCCGCTAGAGCCAGCAATCCCTTACCTGGTACCAAACACTTACCAGCTAGACCTCTGATAGGCTATCTGCAATCTGTGGAAAACCTGTGGAAAACCACCATAACTTAAGCCTTTCGGGGCTCGTTTTTTTTCAATTTTTTTTGCCTACTCTTAAAGCAAATTTACCCATCAAGTATCTTAATAGATTAGATATTTTAGCCGCCTCTTGGATTTGAGCTTTAGCTCTCCATGACCTAATCTATAAGTATGCTCACGCGATCGACAATTGAAAGTTTGATCCCGATCCTCAAGCGCGATACTCGCCGCGCTCTGAAGATGAGCGTGCCCGGATTTCCAAAACCCTACTACTGCTCGTTTTTACTGAAAGATATCCACTGGTTTAACACCTGGGCAAGTAGTGGCTCTGAGTGTCGCTCGCAGCGTGATAGAACACGTCACGTCTACTGCGATCTGCGAGTCGGATCATACGATTACGATCAAGTTGTTGATGGTGGACTACGCGAGCTTGATGAAGATCTAGAGTCGTCGTCGTATTGCTCTGTGCCGATTGATGACAAGGACTACGATGGGTTAAGAATCACGGTCTGGAAGCTTCTTGAGAGTAAATTTAGGGAAGCGCTTACTGATTTTAACCAAAAAGAGGCCGGACGTATCGCAACACGCGACCCGCACCTAGGCTTACGCTCGTTTACCCGCAGCAAGCGCGCTCTATTTAAGCACTACGGTAGAACAGAAAATGTAGACCACGAGGCGTGGAGTAAATTCTGCAAACGCGCTTCTATGTGGATCTCGCAGCTAGCACGCCTCTCTGGAAGCTGGGTTGAATTTGATTCTTCGCAGGAGACCCGCATCTTTGTCAGCACGGAAGGCACTCTGACCGTGCAGAACGCCCAGGTGTTCTGTTTAAGCGCCAACATGCACCGCCTTACCCCTGAAGGGTCAAGGCTTGAGCAGGAGGTTGTTATTAACTGCGGCTCACTACAAGAACTGCCTGATATGCGTACATTTAAGAAGCTTGTTCTTGAAAAGTACGATCAGCTACAGCGTGTCGCTCAGGCCAAGAAGATCCACGCCTTCTCGGGGCCGGTATTGTTATATCCGGGGCCAGCCGGGCTACTATTCCACGAAGCTGTAGGCCACCGACTTGAAGGGAGTCGACTACTCTCCAGTGGCGAAGGACAGACCTTTAAAGAGCAGGAAGGCAAGCAGATATTCTCGCTGCCGATCACCGTACGCGACAATCCTCTACTAAAAGAGTATAACGGTAATAAGTGTATCGGTTCGTATGCCTACGACGATGAGGGTGTTAAGGCTCAAGATACGATCCTAATAGAAGATGGTGTCCTAAAGGGATTTCTCTCAACTCGCGCAGCCCTTAAGCGTGGTCGCCATGTCTCAAACGGCCACGCGCGCACCAAGCAAAACCAACGGCCGATTAGTCGCATGGCGGTAACGATCATCGAGGGTAAAAACGGTGAGCCGCTTAACAAGCTCAAAACCAAGCTTATTCAGGAGATCAAGCGCCAAAATAAACCTTTCGGCATGATCGTCTATGAAACAAACGGCGGAGAGACCGACACCACCAACTACGATTTTCAGGCCTTCTCTGGTGATATCGCTTACGCAACACTAGTCTATCCTAATGGGCGCGAGGTTTGCGTCCGTGGCGTTAATTTTGTGGGAACACCACTACAATCCCTCAGCAATATCATTGCGGTCGGAGACTCTCCGCAACTTGACAACGGCTTCTGCGGTGCTGAGTCGGGCCTGCTGCCGATTTCGACTATCGCACCAGCCGTTCTTGTCCGAAATCTAGAACTACAAGGAAAGGATGAGGAGCTCGTCACCCCCACTATCTTAAAGCGCCCACAGAGCTTAAAAAGGCGTCGCAAATCGAAACAGCAGCGCAAGAATCGTCGCAGCGATCGGCGATAAGCACTTCACTCGAATATTGCGCGAGCGTACGTAGGGAGCTTCGTGAAAAACACGGGTTAATCCGATCCTCTCAGAATCTAATCACCTCGCTACGGGTGTTTGAACGTCGCCAGAGAGATTTACTAAGGGGGGTACCATCTGCCCTAAGTGGCACCGCCAGAAATGTGCCTCCAACCTCGTGAGTTATAGCTATAGTTTGGGTCTCACTCGGTAGCGAATGGGATTTAATCTCACCTACCGCGAGCAATTCTAGGTACGGCTCTCCACTGGCGCTCGGATCTATCTGTAGCGCGTCTCTGTCTAGAGGATCTCTGTGTAGAGGATCTCTGGCAAGTAGAGCTAGCGCAGCTGTAGCACCCTGCTTAGTAAAATACCGCTCTACATAGCCGATATCGATCCCGTCTTCTTGAAAATCAGGGTTCGCTAGGATCCATACATGAAAGGGGATCGTGGTTGGCACACCTTCGATTCTGTACCCCTTAAGAAACTCAAACGTTCGATAGATCGCTTCGTCTCGAGTCGCGGCATAAACGATTACTTTGCTGATAAGCGAGTCGTAAAAGGGCGGGATCGCATCACCGACTTGATAACCACAATCTTCGCGAACTTTGCTATCAGCAGGGCGGCACCATGCTGTTATCGTTCCTATGGCTGGTCGGAACCCCTCAGTGACATCTTCAGCATTTATCCGCAGCTCGATAGCATGACCGGAAGAACGGATCTGATCCTGTGATAAGGGCAACTTCTCACCCATAGCAACCCGCAACTGCAACTGCACTAGATCTACGCCGGTGACCGCTTCGGTTACCGGATGCTCTACCTGGATACGGGTATTAATTTCTAAAAAATAGAACTCGCGTCCCTTAACCAAGAACTCTGCTGTTCCTGCGTTGTAGTAGCCAACACTCTTGGCTGCTGCTACTGCTGCGTTATGAATCCGCTCACGGGTCTCAGGGTCTAGAAACGGAGCTGGCGCCTCCTCAAGAAGCTTCTGGTGCCGACGCTGACTTGAACAGTCACGCGTACCGAAATGCACAACGTTACCGTGCATATCACCGAAAAGCTGTACCTCTACGTGGCGCGGCTCTTCTATGTACTTCTCCAGATATACGGCATCACTGCCGAAATTTTTTAAAGCCTCAGCGCGAGCGCGCTCCAAGTTAGGCACCAACTCACTTGCGTCACGAACTATACGCATCCCGCGACCACCACCACCTGCGGCAGCTTTTATAATAACAGGTAACCCGATAGTCGTGGCAGCTGCAGCGAGCTCACTATCACTCAATCCTCCAGAGCTGCCTGGGGTTACTGGAACCCCCGCAGCGATCACTGTCGCCCGCGCTGTTGTCTTCACCCCCAACGCCCTAATACTTGCTGGCGACGGCCCAACAAATTTAAGCCCAGCATCGAGCACCGCCTGAGCGAAATCGGGGTCTTCAGAGAGAAATCCATATCCTGGATGAATCGCATCACACCCGGCTGACAGCGCCGCCTGGATAATTCTTGTGCCGCTTAAATATGAATCCCTGGCGGTTGATCCACCCAGTGGCACCACCTGGCCCACCTCGCAAGTAACCAGAGCTGCCGCGTCCGGCTCCGATACGACTAAAACCGTCTCAATCCCAAGCGCAGCACAGGCCCTATTAATGCGCCTGGCGATCTCGCCTCTATTTGCAATCAGCAACTTTTTAATCTTAGAATGGTGGCTCATAGGCTACGAGTAATATCGAGCTAAAGTATAGGGTAACTATGACTGAAACAACAGCAGCAACTCAAATCCATCACAAAGTTATCATCCTAGGCTCGGGCCCTGCTGGGCTGACTGCTGCCGTGTACACAGCACGCGCCAACCTAGCGCCGCTATTGCTGCACGGCCCGCTTGCTGGTGGGCAGTTAACGACAACAACTGATGTGGAGAACTTTCCCGGTTTTCCTGAGGGTATTATGGGCCCCGAGCTGATGCAGAGAATGGAGCAGCAGGCGCTACGCTTCGGCACTAAGGTTGTTGTCGATACAGTTATAAGGGCTGACCTATCAAAGCGTCCTTTAACCCTCGTTGGACACTCAAACACCTATACTTGTGATGCCCTAATAATCGCAACTGGCGCTGCCCCGAAGTATACCGGCGCCAAGAACGAGCGTGAATTATTGGGTTATGGTCTCTCTACCTGTGCCACCTGTGACGGCGCTTTCTTTAGAAACAAAGTCATGGTCGTCATCGGCGGAGGTGATTCAGCGTGCGAGGAGGCCTCATTCCTAACACGCTTTGCTAGCAAGCTTTATCTAATTCACCGCCGCGATCAACTTCGAGCATCCAAGATTATGCAGGAGCGCGTTCTCTCTAACCCCAAGATTGAGCTGGTCTGGAACAAGAAGCCGACTGAGGTTCTCGGCAACAAAAAGGACGGAGTCACCGGAATAGTCCTTGAGGATACCAAGACCGGTGAAACCTCAACTTTAAGCACCGATGCGATATTTGTCGCTATTGGCCACACTCCAAACTCTCAACTTTTTATTGAACAACTTGAGATGGATGAAAGCGGCTACCTAAAGCACGCAGCAGACTCAGCATCAACTAACACACCTGGAGTTTTTGTCTGCGGTGATGTCCAGGATCACGTCTTCAGGCAGGCCATTACAGCGGCTGGCTCAGGCTGCATGGCGGCCATAGAGGCGGAGCGTTGGTTGGAAGGGCAGCATCAGTAAGCACTTCAAAGCCCCATCATTCCAGTAACATTTGCGCTACTCATAATCCTAAATTCGGCAGTTAAGGAGAACGAAAATGGTGCAGGTGGCTAAAAGAACCAAGGATTTTAAACTTTTCTTAAGGCTTGAACCCTGGCACCGTCAGGGTGAGCGCCGAAAATTCGTAACCACTCACCGGTTTTAACCTAAAAACGGCAGTTAAGGAGGATGAAAATGGCGCAGGTGCTGAAAAGCACGAAGTATTTTAAACTTTTCTTAAGGCTTGAACCCTGGCACCGTCAGGGTTAGCACCGAAAATTCAAAAGACAGAGTGATTTTGGGCAGATGCGCCATTCTCAGACCCGTAACTGCTGAATTTAGGTTTACTCCATGCTGTGGTCAATTTTTAAAGATGCTCTAAGATTTTTATACGTGGCGCTCCCGTTCCTTATAATGGTGGGCCCTTACACCGATTTTGTTCCTATATGGGATGGGGCTTTATATGCCGAAGAAACCCTAAAATCTGTCAGGGATGACTTTGACGTTTGGGGGCTGAATATCGCTGGCCATCCAGGGATTGGGTCTCTGCTAGTACCAGCGCTTTTTGCCAAGCTAGCCGGAGGTCAGTTATGGGGTCTGCATCTTGGTAACATAGCGCTTGGAATTGTGGCGGTCATATCTTTTCAATGCATTATTGATACACTTTTTGCAGAACTGCCCAGAGCTGAGAGGAGCCTTATCGCCTTAGTATTTTCCTCAATTCCAGTGGTGGCTGCGAACTCAATAAACACAAATCTTGACTTCGGAACGCTCGTTTTTTCGCTAGTTTTTCTAAGTTTGTTAGTGCGGCGACACTTTTGGTTCGCTGCACTAGCCGGTGGTATGCTGGTACTTGCCAAGGAATCGGGTGTAGTAGTCTGGGGTATAACTTTGGGAGTTTACTCGTTAGCGCTGATCTTTGAGCGTGGGTACTCTTTTAAACAGAAGGTTAGGAAGCTCCTAAAAATATCTCCGGCATTTATGAGCATCATCGCTCTTATTTGGTACATAGCAATTCGGATCAAAAAGAACCAGGGAATCTTGTGGAATGGCCTGGGGACAAAAGGGATCGGCACGCCACACGATATAAGGCTGCCGTCTGTGTATGATCATGTTTTCCAAGCATATGTGGCTACGATCTTCTCGATGAACTTCATGTGGATACCCTCGATTTTTATAATGCTGGGCTTTACTGCCTTTGTTATCAAGCAGCTTTTTAGGCTCTGGCATTGTCGATTCACGTATCGTGACCTACTAATTTGCGGCCTGCCTTGCGCCTTATTAATAGCACTAACAACCTGTAGAACCTTCACGAACGTTCGCTACTTCCTCCCTCTTTTCCCCGTTATAATCCTAGCTTTTGCCCAGGCACTTCAAGTCCTCATTGAAAATTATAGAGTCCGAATGCTGATTCTTGGCATCACCTCCGCGGCGTTCCTAATCTCTGCATTTCGTACGATTGATCCTATTTCTCGAAGGATTTTTGGGACATTCGCGTTCGGCTCGCACTCAATGTTGGATATTACATCAATCACTAAGGAGTGCTGTGGTAGAGGAAGAGACCAACTGGCTTATAACCTTGAATTCACCCACATCAACCATTTGGTAAATATGATTTATTCCGATCTTCGCCCCTCAGAATCCCAACCGGTAGTATTAGCGGAATTAGCAAATTGGTTCCTCTTGTCCTGGACGACTTTATCAGAGCCTCCGCGTCGCAGCCTATTCGGTCCAAACGTCAAACCAACTGCTGTAAAGCTAGCAAAGGAAATCGTTTCTAGCCCCACTCCTCCTAAGAGCATATTTTGGATCAACATGCCAAATATAGATGGAGAGGCAGAGCTTGCGGTTCTCAAGGGTCGCTATATCACTACATCAGAGAGGCGCTATGATAGGTCGGGCTATTCACTGTCGGTATTTGTCATGACCCTTGTATCCTAGAAACGGCAGTGAAGGCGGCCCTACTATGGTGTTCTGCAAAAGTCCGTGCCAGTAAAACTGGCAAGGCTTTTGCAGATCACTATAGTCCACTTTAACTACTCTTTTTAGGCTAAGAGCTTTTGGATGAAGCTGCACAATCCGGAGCTGCGATTTCAAATACCTGCCACTCGGCAGCCTGAGGTATTTCACGTGCTGCTATAAATTTTGAACATGTATTAACCACACTCATTAAACCTTCATAGGCTGCGGGCTCGACCGCTACCCAAAAGGCCCCCTCGGTTTGCACAATTCGCCTAAGGTACTCGCATCTTCTGGCAGGTGGTAAAACCATAAAATGCGAGAATGGCGAAAGGCCACTACTATTAAATGATTGCTTATTAGCATCTAGAGACATGGGAATGTCTCTATCGTGAAGCACTGTCAAATTACTACGCTCAGTAGCAAGTGACATAACTCTTGGCGGTGGCAAAGAGTACGCAGGTGGCGTCCACAGCTCCTTTGACTCAATTCTATCCCTCAAAGAACTAAAATTCTGCTGATTTACTGCAGCAATCGCATAGTTAAGAAAGAGTGCACATACGATCGCCATACTCTTTCGGTGACTACTTGCCAGTCTTAGTTGTAGGTTGCTCGGGGCAGCTAGCACAATAGCTGCCAGTGCCCATGGCACGACATTAAGTACGTTATTAGGATGACTTCTTGCAACATAGTACGAATATAACAACCATAAGTAACAAAAGAAAACTATTCCTGAGAAGGATCTGCTCGACTCAAGGGTTACACCTCTGCGTCCGACGAAATAAGCATATGCCAATGAAAATAGGTAGAATACCGCGTAAAAATCGACTTTTATAGGAAGAGTTCCAAAAGTACCAGTATACATAATCGCATATTCATAGAACGCGCTCGGCTCAATAGGAAGTCGCTGAAACAGAGCATATACAATCACCGATACAGACAGCACTGAAACACTTAGCGCCAACGTCAATAAGGGTAACTTTTTAGAGCAGCTAGAAGAGCGAGGAAGAAAAACGGTCAGAAAAACATAAGTTACCAGGGGAGCCATGCAGTACATAAAGCTCTCAAAGCTCCATGCTAAGGCAAATGCCGTTGCCATAATAGCCATAAGAACAACTATCACTTTCTTCGACTGAGAAGCTAGAACCACTAGCCAGACAGCCAAAAGAGCCGGAAGGAAACGAATGCCTGAGACGGAAGGGAATGCAGAGGAGCCTGCTAGATTAGGTAGCCATCCAGGGATAAATAGGCTTGTTGCGCAAGCTGAGAGCGCCGCAGTTATAGGCGACAACCTAACTCGTGTAAGAAA